>NZ_JBHJTL010000003.1:0-193631 GCF_042264065.1 Streptomyces sp. NPDC056222
AGCCACGACCCGCCTTCATATTTCTCCGGTGTCCGAGGGGGGACTTGAACCCCCACGCCCGATAAAGGGCACTAGCACCTCAAGCTAGCGCGTCTGCCATTCCGCCACCCGGACCAGGTGTTGTGTCGTTTTGGGGTGTTCCCCGCGGCGACATGGATAACTCTACCAGGGGTTCGAGGTGCCTTTCACCCACGTTTCCCGTGGTCAGTGGGGTGCGGTGGCCTGGATGTCCTTGATCCAGTCCGCGCCCGCCGAACGTCGCACAGAGTGTCGCCGTACGCATACGCGGAGTGGCGAGCCGTGCCGCCTAGCCTGCCCTGGGTGAGCAACCGATCCGAGAACCACAGGTCGACCCACCGCAGGCCCCGGATGCTGTCGCCGCTGCGGGAGCATCTGCGGGACACGTTCTGGTTCGCCCCGATCCTTTCGATGGTGGCGATCGTCGCGCTGTGGATGGGTGCGACGGCTCTGGACGAGGCGATCGTCGACTGGCTCCGCGAGGACGAGGCGTACGACGAGATCGCCGAACTCATCGGGATCGCCGACGACGCCAAGACGATCGTGACGACGATCTCCTCCGCGATGATGACCTTCATCGGTGTCGTCTTCTCCATCTCGCTGGTCGCGGTACAGATGGCGAGCGGCCAGTTCAGTCCCCGGATCGTGCGGATCTTCATCCGGAGCCGGATCACCAAGGCGACCTTCTCCGTCTTCCTGTCGACCTTCCTGCTCTCCCTGCTCGTCCTGGCCTCGTACGAGAGCGAGACCGATCCGCGGTACGTGAAGGTCGTGCCCTTGGTGCAGGCCGTACTGACGCTGATCATGGTGGCGCTGAGCCTGCTGCTCTTCGTCGCGTATGTGAGCACGACGCTGCAGCTGATGCGGGTGGGGCACGTGGTGGAACGGATCACGACCGAGGCCCTGTCCGTGCTCGTGAAGCAGCCGCTGTACGGGGACGAGGTCGGCGAGCTCGGGGAGCCCACGGCGTTCCTGGTGCACCGGGGCCGTGCCGGCGTGCTGCGGGATTTGAATGTGGCCTGGCTCGTCGGAGGCGCGCAACGGCACGGAGTGGTGTTGCGGTTGGTCCCCAAGATCGGGGACTTCGTGGTGCCCGGGACCCGCATCCTCGCCGTGCACGGAGGGCAGGTGCCGCGCCGGCTGGCCTCGGCGGTCTCCCTCGGGGTCGAGCGGACGTTCCACCAGGATCTCGGCTTCGGGCTGCGGCAGCTCGCCGACATCGCGCTGCGGGCTCTCTCCCCCGCCGTGAACGACCCGACGACGGCCGCGCAGTGTCTGGACCGGATCGTCCAGATCCTCGCGGTGCTGGCGAACCGGCCGCTGGGGTCCGTCCAGCACCGGGACCGCGCGGGCTCGGTCCGGCTGGTGCAGGACGGACCCGAGTGGACCGATCTGGTGGATCTGGGCTTCACCGAGGTCCGCGGCTGCGCCGCCGACAGCCCGCAGGTGTCCCGGCGGATGCTGGCGGGGATCGACGACCTCTTGTCGCTGGTCCCCGAGGAGCGCAGGGCACCCCTGCTCCGGCACCGCGCGCTGCTGACGCAGCTGGTGGAGCGCTCGGTGCCGGAGGCGGCCGACCGGACCTTCGCCCTGGAGCCGGACCGTCAGGGCATCGGGTGAACGGCCCCGGTCAGGGCATCAGGTGGTAGTCGGGGAAGTTGCCCGGCAGCCGCGCCCCGTCGGGTCCGTCCCGTCCTTCGGTGACGGCCTTGACCAGCAGGTCGCCGCCGACGAAGGCCCCGCGCCAGGAGGCGCCGAAGCCGCCGAAGAGCTCTTCGCGGTCCCCTCGCGAGCGGGGCTTTCCGTGACCGGTCTTGAACGCACGGATCTGCGGCGCGAGGCGGTCGTACGTCTCCTGGTCGTCCGTGGAGAGCGTGGCGACGAGGGCCCCGTTGGAGGCGTTCATCGCGGCGAGCAGCTCCGCCTCGGTGTCGACCAGGACGATCGTGTCGACCGGCCCGAAGGGTTCGGCGTGATGGAGAGGTGAGGAAGGGGGCGGGTTCAGGAGCGTGACGGGCGGTAGGTAGGCGGAGGTGTCCTGGCCCGGCAGGAAGCGGCCGTCCGCGAGCGAACCGTGGTGCAGCGGGACGGCGCCCCGGTCGACGGCCTCGGAGACCAGGTCGCCGAGCTCCTTGGCCTTGGCCGCGTTGATGAGGGGACCGAAGTCGAGGTCGGGGAGGTCGTCCTCCGGGTGTTCGACGGCGAGCGGGTGGCCGAACCGGATGGCGCGGACGGGTGGCAGGTAGGCGGCGAGGAAGTCGGCGAAGAGGGTGCGCTGGACGACGAAGCGCGGATAGGCGGTGCAGCGCTGCTTGCCGTAGTCGAAGAGTTTGGGGATCACGGAGGTGAGGGCGGGCCAGTCGGTGTGGTTCCAGACGCCCCAGGTGTTGAGTCCCTCCTGCTCCAGGATGTGGCGTTTCCCCAGGTCGGCGACCGCGGTGGCGATCCGGGCGCCGGTGTCGCGGCCCCCGACGAAGGAGACGCAGCCGATCTCGGGGGCGCGGACGAGTGCTTCCGAGAGTTCGCCGCCGCTGCCGCTGACCAGGGTGATCGGGATGCCCTCGCGGGCGGCGAGCGCCGAGGCGAGGGTGAGGCAGGCGAGGCCTCCGTCGGTCGGGGTCTTGGCGATGACCGCGTTGCCGGCCAGCGCCTGCACGAGCATGGCGTGGACCAGGACGGACATCGGGTAGTTCCAGCTGGCGATGTTGGATACCGGGCCGGGCAGCGGGGCACGGCCGGCCAGCATGGGGTCGATGCCGTCGACGTACCAGCGCACCCCGTCGATCGCGCGGTCGACGTCGGCCCGCGCCAGCCGCCAGGGCTTGCCGATCTCCCAGACCAGGAGGAGGGCGAGCAGCTCCCGATGCGCGGTGAGTGCGTCGAGGGTGGCGGAGACACGGGCCCGACGTTCGGGCAGCGGGATGTGCCGCCAGGCACGGTGCTGGTCGAGCGAGGCGCGTACCGCCTGGTGGGCGGTGGTGGCGTCGAGGCGCGGCGGGCCGGCGATGGGGCTGCCGTCCACGGGGCTGGTGCCGGGGAGCGGTCGGCCGTCGGACTGCCAGGCGCCGTTCCAGAGGTTGCGGACGCTGTCGTCGCGGAACGCCTCGGGGGCGGCGGTGAGGCAGCGCTGCCAGGCGTCGGACCAGGCGGTACCGGGCTTGAGTCGGAGGGTGGGGGTTGGGGTTGGGGTTGGGGTTGGGGAAGGGGCTGGGGTGGGTGCCATGGAGGGTTCTCCGCTCTCGGTGCACAGTCGGGCGGGAGGGTGCGATGGCTGGGGGCGCGACGCCTGGGGCGATCGCGCGGGCGGGTGGGCGCGATGGCTGGGGCGATCGCGCGGGCGGGTGGGGCCGGGCGGCCTGGCACCGGCGGGCTTGTGGCGCGGTGGCCGCGTCAATCGTGGGTGAGGGCGCCGGGGCTCGCCAGCCGGGCGAGGACGAGGCCGGCCGTTTCGGTGGGCGTGGAGCCGACCCGCACCCCGGCCGCTTCCAGGGCTTTCCGCTTCCCCTCGGCCGTCCCGGACGAACCGGAGACGATGGCGCCCGCGTGGCCCATCGTCTTGCCCTCGGGGGCGGTGAAGCCGGCGACGTAGGCGATGACGGGCTTGGTGATGTGCTCGGCGACGTGCTCGGCCGCGCGCTCTTCGGCGTCGCCTCCGATCTCGCCGATCATCACGATCAGATCGGTGTCGGGGTCGGCCTCGAAGGCGGTGAGGCAGTCGATGTGGGTCGTGCCGACGACCGGGTCGCCGCCGATCCCGACGGCCGAGGAGAACCCGTACTCCCTTAGCTCGTACATGAGTTGGTAGGTGAGCGTGCCGGACTTGGAGACGAGTCCGATGCGGCCGGGCTTGGCCGCGATGTCGGCGGGGATGATGCCCGCGTTGGACTGGCCGGGACTGATGAGGCCGGGGCAGTTGGGGCCGATGATCCTCGTGCCGTGGGCGCGGGCGTGTGCCTGGAACACGACGGTGTCGTGGACGGGTATGCCTTCGGTGATGACGACGGCGAGGGCGATGCCCGCGTCGACGGCTTCGATGACGGCCGCCTTCGCGAACGGCGGCGGGACGAAGACGACCGTGACGTCCGCGCCGGTAGCGTCCATCCCTTCGCGGACGGATCCGAAGACCGGGATCACGCGTCCGTCGAGGTCGACGGTGCTGCCGGCCTTGCGCGGGTTGACCCCGCCGACGATGTCGGTGCCGGCGGCGAGCATCCTGCGGGTGTGCTTCATGCCCTCGGCTCCCGTCATGCCCTGGACGAGGACCTTGCTCTCCTTGGTCAGAAAGACGGCCATGGCGTTGCTTCCCTTCAGCGGGTGGCGAGCTGGGCTGCGCGGGCGGCGGCGCCGTCCATCGTGGTGACCTGTTCGACCAGCGGGTGGGCGCGGGCGTCGAGGATGGCTCTGCCCCGTGCCGCGCTGTTGCCGTCGAGGCGCACGACGAGCGGCTTGGTCAGGTGGACGGATTCGAGGGCCTGGACGATGCCTTCGGCGACGGCGTCGCAGGCGGTGATGCCTCCGAAGACATTGACGAGTACGGCTCTGACCTCGGGGTCGGAGAGGATCACGTCGAGGCCGTCGGCCATGACCTGGGCGGAGGCGCCGCCGCCGATGTCGAGGAAGTTGGCGGGGCGGGCACCCCGGCCGGCGACGACGTCGAGGGTGGACATGACGAGTCCGGCGCCGTTGCCGATGATGCCGACCTCGCCGTCGAGTTTCACGTAGTTGAGGCCCCTGGCCCTGGCGGCGGCTTCCAGCGGGTCGGCCTCGGCCGCCGGTGCGTCCGGCGTCTCGCCCCAACGGGCCTGACGGAAGACGGCGTTGTCGTCGATGGTGACCTTGCCGTCGAGGGCGAGGATCGCGCCCTGGGCGGTACGGACGAGGGGGTTGACCTCGACGAGGAGGGCGTCCTCCCGGACGAGGACCTCCCAGAGACGGCGCAGTGCGCCGGCGGCCTCCGCGGGCAGACCCGCCGCGGCCGCGATCTCGGCGGCCTTGGCCTCGGTGACGCCTTCGGCCGGGTCGACGGGGATGCGGGCGACGGCTTCGGGGCGGGTGGCGGCGACCTCCTCGATGTCCATGCCACCCTCGGCGGAGGCGATGGCGAGGAAGGTGCCGGCAGCCCGGTCGAGGACGTAGCTCGCATAGAACTCGTCCTGGATGTCGACGGGTTGGGCGAGCATCACTCGCCGCACGGTATGGCCCTTGATGTCCATGCCGAGGATCTGACGTGCGGTGATCTCGGCGGCGGCGGGGTCGGCGGCGAGCTTGACACCACCCGCCTTGCCCCGGCCTCCGGTCTTCACCTGTGCCTTGACCACCACCCGTCCGCCGAGGAGTTCGGCGGCGTGCCGCGCCTCGCGGGGGTGGTCGACCACGGCGGCGTCGGGGACCGCGATGCCGTAGCCCTTGAAGAGTTCCCTTGCCTGGTGCTCGTACAGGTCCATCTCGGCTCCCTGTCTCGAAAGTGCCGCACACCCCCTGGACACCATCCGGGCGATGCGGGATAACAAGCTTCATACAGTATTCGTCGACTGTATGCAATCGACCGCGACAGCACCTCAACCCCCTACGAAGGGACAGGACTTCGCCATGCCCGACGACAGCCAGCAGGCCCAGCAGGAACGCATCTCCGGTGGACATCTGGTCGCCAAGGCCCTCAAGGCGGAGGGCGTCGACCGCATCTACACGCTCTGCGGCGGCCACATCATCGACATCTACGACGGCTGCGTCGACGAGGGCATCGAAGTCGTCGACGTACGCCACGAACAGGTGGCCGCACACGCCGCCGACGGCTATGCCCGGATCACCGGCAAGCCCGGCTGCGCGGTGGTCACCGCGGGGCCCGGAACCACCGACGCCGTCACCGGCGTCGCCAACGCCTTCCGCGCCGAGTCACCCATGCTTCTGATCGGTGGTCAGGGAGCGCACACCCAGCACAAGATGGGCTCGCTGCAGGACCTGCCGCACGTCGACATGATGACGCCCATCACCAAGTTCGCCGCGACCGTGCCGGACACCGCGCGAGCGGCGGACATGGTCTCCATGGCGTTCCGTGAGTGCTACCACGGCGCCCCTGGACCGTCCTTCCTGGAGATCCCGCGCGACGTCCTGGACGCCACCGTCCCGGTGGAGAAGGCACGCGTGCCCGAGGCCGGGCAGTACCGGGCGTCCACCCGCAGCGGCGGCGACCCCGAGGCGGTCGAGAAGCTCGCCGATCTGCTCGTGCACGCCGAGAAGCCGGCGATCCTGCTGGGCAGCCAGGTCTGGACGACCCGGGCCACGGACGCGGCCGTCGAGCTCGTACGGACCCTCAACATCCCCGCGTACATGAACGGCGCGGGGCGCGGCACACTGCCGCCCGGCGATCCGCACCACTTCCAGCTCTCGCGGCGTTACGCCTTCTCCAACGCGGACGTCATCGTCATCGTCGGCACCCCCTTCGACTTCCGGATGGGCTACGGCAAGCGGCTCTCCCCGGACGCCACCGTCGTCCAGATCGACCTGGACTACCGGACCGTCGGCAAGAACCGCGACATCGACCTCGGGATCGTCGGCGACGCGGGGCTGATCCTGAAGTCGGTGACAGAGGCGGCGAGCGGCCGGCTCAACGGCGGCGCCATCAAGCGCAAGGCATGGATGGAGGAGCTGCGCACCGCCGAGCAGACCGCCCTGGACAAGCGGCTGCCGCAGCTGCGCTCGGACTCCTCGCCGATCCACCCGTACCGCCTGGTCAGCGAGATCAACGACTTCCTGACCGAGGACTCGATCTACATCGGCGACGGCGGGGACATCGTCACCTTCTCCGGTCAGGTCGTCCAGCCCAAGTCACCCGGGCACTGGATGGACCCGGGGCCGCTGGGCACGCTCGGCGTCGGCATCCCCTTCGTCCTGGCGGCCAAGCAGGCGCGCCCCGACAAGGAAGTGGTGGCCCTCTTCGGTGACGGCGCGTTCTCCCTCACCGGCTGGGACTTCGAGACTCTCGTCCGCTACAACCTCCCCTTCGTCGGCATCGTCGGCAACAACTCCTCCATGAACCAGATCCGTTACGGCCAGGCCCAGAAGTACGGCCTGGAGCGCGAGCGGGTCGGCAACACCCTCGGCGACGTCCACTACGACAAGTTCGCGCAGATGCTGGGCGGTTACGGCGAGGAGGTGCGGGACCCCGCCGACATCGCCCCGGCGCTGCGACGGGCCCGCGAGTCCGGACTGCCGTCGCTGATCAACGTCTGGGTCGACCCCGACGCGTACGCCCCCGGAACCATGAACCAGACCATGTACAAGTGAGGAGGGCCCGGTCATGACCAAGGCACAGGGCACCAAGGCTCTTGAAGGCATCCGCGTCCTCGACATGACGCATGTGCAGTCCGGCCCGTCCGCCACCCAGCTGCTCGCCTGGCTCGGCGCGGACGTGGTGAAGCTGGAGGCCCCCTCCGGTGACATCACCCGCAAGCAGCTGCGGGACATCCCGGAGGTCGACTCGCTCTACTTCACGATGCTCAACTGCAACAAGCGGAGCATCACCCTCAACACGAAGACCGAGCGCGGCAAGGAGCTCCTCACCGAGCTCATCCGCCGCAGTGACGTGATGGTCGAGAACTTCGGCCCGGGAGCCGTCGACCGGATGGGCTTCACCTGGGAACGCATCCAGGAGATCAATCCACGAATCGTCTATGCCTCCATCAAGGGGTTCGGGGACGGGCCGTACACCAACTTCAAGGCGTACGAGGTGGTCGCTCAGGCCATGGGCGGCTCGATGGCCACCACCGGGTTCGAGGACGGGCCGCCGCTGGCGACGGGCGCCCAGATCGGTGACTCCGGCACCGGCGTCCATGCCGTGGCCGGCATTCTGGCGGCGCTCTTCCAGCGCGAGAACACCGGGCGGGGGCAGCGGGTGAACGTCGCGATGCAGCACGCGGTGCTGAATCTGTGCCGGGTGAAGCTGCGGGACCAGCAGAGGTTGTCCCACGGACCGCTCTCCGAGTATCCCAACGAGGATTTCGGCGAGGAAGTCCCTCGTTCGGGTAATGCTTCCGGCGGCGGCCAGCCCGGTTGGGCGGTGCGCTGCGCCCCCGGCGGTCCGAACGACTACGTGTACGTCATCGTCCAGCCCGTCGGCTGGTCCCCGATCTCGGAGCTGATCGGCCGGCCCGAGCTCGCCGAGGACCCGGAGTGGGCGACGCCGGAGGCCCGGCTGCCCAAGCTCCCCAAGATGTTCCAGCTCATCGAGGAGTGGTCCTCGACGCTGCCCAAGTGGCAGGTGTTGGAGCTGCTGAACGCACGCGGCATCCCGTGCGGTCCGATCCTGTCCACCAAGGAGATCATCGAGGACGCCTCGCTGGTCGCCAACGAGATGGTGGTCGAGGTCTCCCACCCCGAGCGCGGCAGCTTCACCACGGTCGGCTCCCCGCTCAAGCTCTCCGACTCCCCGGTCGACGTGATCACGTCGCCGCTGCTCGGCGAGCACAACGAAGAGGTGTACATCGGCGAGCTCGGTCTCGGCGACGAGGAGCTGCGGCTGCTGAAGACGAGTGGGGTGATCTAGTGGCGACGCACAGCTTCGACCGGCGGGCGGTACGCGAACTGCTCGACGCCGTAAGGGCGGACGGGCGCACGGCGCTCACCGCGCCCGAGGGGAAGACGATCGCCGACGCGTACGGCATCGCCGTGCCCGGTGAGGCGCTCGCCCGGGACGTCGACGAGGCGGTGGCGCAGGCCGACCGTCTCGGCGGCAGGGTGGTGCTGAAGATCGTCTCGCCCGACATCCTGCACAAGACCGACGCGGGTGGTGTCGTCGTCGGGGTGGAGGGGGCGGCCCAGGTCCGTGAGGCGTTCTGCCGGATCGTCGAGAACGCCAAGGCCTACGCGCCGGACGCACGCATCGACGGCGTGCAGGTGCAGCAGATGCTGCCACCGGGCCAGGAGGTCATCGTCGGCGCCGTCACCGACCCGGCCTTCGGGAAGGTGGTCGCCTTCGGGCTCGGCGGTGTGCTGGTGGAGGTACTGAAGGACGTCACCTTCCGGCTCGCTCCGGTCACCGCCGACGAGGCGGCGTCGATGCTCGACTCGATCCGGGCGGCGGAGATCCTGCGCGGAGTGCGCGGGGCGCCGGCCGTGGACCGGTGGGCGGTGGCCGAGCAGATCCGGCGCGTCTCCCAACTGGTCACCGACTTCCCGGAGATCGCCGAGGTCGATCTGAATCCGGTGATCGCCACGCCCGAGGGCGCCATGGCGGCCGACATCCGCGTCATTCTCGCCACCGAAGTCCCGGCTCCACGCCGGACGTTCGGCCGCGAGGAGATCCTGCGGTCGATGCGACGGCTGATGCAGCCGAATGCGGTGGCCGTCATCGGGGCCTCCAACGAGCAGGGCAAGATCGGCAATTCGGTGATGCGCAACCTCATCGACGGCGGATTCCCGGGCGAGATCCACCCGGTGAACCCCCGGGCCGATGACATTCTGGGCCGCAAGGCGTACAAGAGTGTCACGGACGTTCCCGGTGAGGTGGATGTGGCGGTCTTCGCGATCCCCGCTCCGTTCGTGGCGGCGGCGCTGGAGGAGGTGGGTCGCAAGGGCATTCCCAACGCGGTGCTCATTCCGTCCGGCTTCGCCGAGACCGGTGAGCACGCGCTCCAGGACGAGATCGTCGCCGTGGCCGAACGGTACGGAATCCGGCTCCTCGGCCCCAACATCTACGGGTACTACTCGACCTGGCAGGACCTGTGCGCCACCTTCTGCACACCGTACGACGTCAAGGGTGGCGTGGCGCTGACCTCGCAGTCGGGCGGGATCGGGATGGCCATCCTGGGCTTCGCCCGCACCACGAGGACGGGTGTGTCGGCGATCGTCGGGCTCGGCAACAAGTCGGACATCGACGAGGACGATCTGCTGACCTGGTTCGGCGAGGATCCCCGTACCGAGTGCATCGCGATGCACCTGGAGGACCTCAAGGACGGGCGGGCCTTCGTCGAAGCGGCCCGGCAGACCGTGCCCAAGAAGCCGGTGGTCGTCCTCAAGGCGGGCCGGACCAGCGCCGGGGCGAGGGCGGCCGGCTCCCACACGGGCGCACTCGCCGGTGACGACGCGGTGTACGACGACATCCTTCGGCAGGCGGGGGTCATCCGCGCACCGGGGCTCAGCGACATGCTGGAGTACGCCCGGGCGCTGCCCGTCCTGCCTGCCCCGCAGGGGGACAACGTCGTCGTCATCACCGGCGCCGGCGGGTCGGGGGTACTGCTGTCGGACGCGATCGTCGACAACGGGCTGCGGCTGATGGAGATCCCGGACGACCTGGACGCCGCCTTCAAGGCGTTCATCCCGCCCTTCGGGGCGTCGGGCAACCCCATCGACATCACGGGCGGCGAGCCGCCGTCGACGTACGAGGCCACCATCCGGCTCGGCCTGGAGGATCCCCGGATCCACGCACTCGTCCTGGGCTACTGGCACACCATCGTCACTCCCCCGATGGTCTTCGCCGAGCTCACCGCGCGCGTGGTGGCGGAGTTCCGCGAGCGGGGCATCGAGAAGCCGGTCGTGGCGTCGCTCGCGGGCGACGTCGAGGTCGAGGAGGCATGCCAGTACCTCTTCGAACGGGGTGTCGTGGCCTACCCGTACACGACCGAGCGGCCCGTGGCGGTGCTCGGTGCGAAGTACCGGTGGGCCCGGGCGGCGGGGCTGCTGGGCGAGGACGGCGTTGGGGGGCGGTCGATGAGCTGAGCGACAGCTCGAACCACGGGGCTCGCGGTGGCCGCTCGCCGCGGGCCCCGGTGCGAAGGGAACGGACAGGGGGCGCTGGCCAGACTTCTTCCACGCAAGGGGTTCGATCTCCATGACGACAACCGACATCACCACCACCCTCCCTTACAGGGAGGTGACGGACGCCAACGGCCGTACCTACCGGCTGGGCGAGACCGACATCGATCTGATGGGCCGCAAACGCAAGTGGATGGTCATCCTGCCCTGGGTGGGCATGATGGGCATCAGCTCGGCGGAGTACGCGTTCGCCTCCGCCGAGGAGACCCTGCACACCGCGCACAGCTGGAGCAGCGCACACATCTTCTGGATGCTCGGGGTCTGGGTGTTCTTCCAGGCAGCGGTCGCCTTCCCGGCGGGCAAGCTGCGCGAGAGCGGGAAACTGCCGGCCCGCTGGGCGATGATGCTCGGCGCCGTCGGAACCCTGCTCGGCTATGTCTCCCTCGCGTTCGCACCCCATGTGATCGTCGCGTACCTCGGCTTCGGCATGTTCAGCGGCATGGGCGCGGGCATGGTCTACGCGACCTGCGTCAACATGGTCGGCAAGTGGTACCCGGAGCGGAAGGGAGGAAAGACGGGGTTCGTCAACGGCGGCTTCGCGTACGGATCTGTGCCGTTCGTCTTCATCTTCACCGGCTACATGGATCTGACGAACTTCCGCTGGGTGCTGGTGGCCGTCGGGCTCTTCCTGGCCACGATGGTGGCCGTGGCCGGGTACTTCTTCCAGGACCCGCCGAAGAACTGGTGGCCGGACACCGTGGATCCGCTGCGGAAGCCGGACGACCCGCGGGCGCGCAGGGCTCTGGAGAAGAACCCGCCGGCTGTGAAGCAGTACACGCCGATCGAGGCCTGGAGGACCGGGCGGGTCGCGCTGATGTGGTTCTGTCTGCTGTGCACATCCGGCGTCAACATCTTCGGTATCGCCTTCCAGGTCCCGTTCGGTGACGAGGCGGGCTTCGCGGGCGGGATCGTGGCGACCGCGATGTCGCTGAAGGCCATCGTGAACGGCACCGGGCGCGGCGTGATCGGCTGGCTCTCCGACCGCTACGGCCGCAAGCAGTGCCTCATCTTCGTCTGCATCGTCCTCGGGCTGGCCCAGTACGGCATCCTCTGGTCCGGCACGATCCACAACCTGCCGCTGTTCCTGGTGTTCTCCAGCATCTCCGGCTTCGGTGGCGGCGCGATCTTCCCGATGTTCGCGGCGATGACGGCCGACTACTTCGGGGAGAACAACAACGCCTCCAACTACGGCCTGGTCTACAGCTCCAAGCTGGTGTCGGGGCTGCTCGGCTCGGGCATGGGCGCGGTCGTGGTCTCGGCCTGGGACTACTCGGGCGCGTTCCTGCTGGCCGGGTCGATCTCGCTGTTCGCCGGGTTCGTGGCGATCTTCCTGCATCCGCCGGGAAGGCCGCGGGCCCGCCGTGTGGCGGCGAACCCGCGGCCGATCAGCCGGGACGCGTGAGCAGGGTGGCCGTCCCGGTCAGCAGTCCTTCTCGCGCAGGGAGTGGAGGTGCGCGCCGGACTTGCGGGCGAACGCGAACGACTCGACCGGGTTGTCGTGTTCGGCCTGCCAGTGGTGGGAGCGGTAGCCGTGCTGGGTGCGGTTCACCGCCGAGATGAAGCGCCGATAGTCGATGTCTCCGTCCCCGACGTCCGCCATGCGGTAGCCGTCGCGGACGGAGTCGTCGCGTTCGCCGTCCTTGACGTGGAAGAGCGGATAGCGGTGCGGCTGGTCGAGTACGTAGTCCAGCGGGTCGAAGGGGGCCGGAGTGCCGTCGACGCGGCGGGAGAAGCGGAACTGGGCCGCGTACGCCCAGTAGATGTCCATTTCGAGGTGGACGAGATCGGGGTCCGTCTCGGCGAGCAGGACGTCGTAGAGGCGGACGTTCGGCCGGTCGGTGGCGAACGAGAACTCCTCGGCGTGGTTGTGCTGGTAGAACTTCATGCCGCGCTTCTTCGCCTCGGCGCCGTAGTGGTTGAACTCCTCGGCGCAGCGCTTCCAGCCGTCGACGGTGGCCCCGTAGCGCCACGGGCCCGAGGCGGTCCCGATGTGCGGGAGGCCGAGGGCCTGGGCGTCGTCGAGGACCTGGTCGAGGTTCTGGGCGAAGGTGTACGCGTTGGGGTCGGAGGAGTAGTAGCCGACGTGGCTTCCGATGCCGCGCAGGCCGTTGTCGCGGGTGAGCCTCTTCAGCTGGGCGAGGGTGATGGGGCCGGCCGAGCCCTGGCTGTAGCCGGCGAACTCGACCTCGTCGTAGCCGTACTTCTTCAGCTCGGCGAAGACGGTCGCGAAGCCGAGCGTGGCCACCTTGTCGCGCAGGGAGTAGAGCTGGATGCCGAGGCGGCCGGGAGGCAGCACGGGGCGGCCCCGGCCGTGGCCCCGGTCCGCGGCCGCGGTGTCGGCGCCCGCTTCGGCGGCCGCGGCTGTGGGGGCGGTCGCGCCGAGGAGTGCCGCGGCGGTGGCGCCTGCGGCGACGCCGAGCATGTTCCGTCTGCTGAGCTTGTGGGTGAGCTCCGGGTCGGCGGGTGTGCGGCGGGTGCGGCTCATCTGTGGATAACTCCTTGTTGTCGGTCGGGTCTGCTTCACTGGAGTCCGGTCAGTGAAGACCGGCCAGGTGGAGCAAGAGGGACTTCACATCGGTGGCCGCGACGCGGCCGCTTACAGCGCGGGGGGTGGAGCACAGAATGAGCGGACCTTCGTCATCGCTCGTGGGGAGGCGGCCATGGCTGCCGCGAATAGGTGAGGGGTCGAGGGGGACCACCGCCAGCCGGTAGCGCATACCGAGCTTCTTGCGGGCGATCGCCTTCGCCGCCTTGATCCGTACGTACGGGTCGAGCGGGTCCATGAACAGCTCGACGGGGTCGTAGCCGGGTTTGCGGTGGATCTCGACGAGCTGGGCGAAGTCGGGTGCCTTGGAGTCGTCGAGCCAGTAGTAGTACGTGAACCAGGCGTCGGGCTCGGCGAGGGCGACGAGCTCCCCGGAGCGGGGATGGTCGAGGCCGTGCTCCTTCTTGCCCTCGTCGTCGAGGAGTCGCTCGATGCCGGGCAGCCCGGCGAGGATCTCTCGGACGGCGTCCAGGTCTTCGGGGCGTCGGACGTAGACATGGGCGAGTTGGTGATCGGCGACCGCGAAGGCCCGGGAGGCCATCGGGTCGAGGTACTCCATGCCGTCCTGGGTGTGGACCTCGAGGAGGCCGGCTCGGCGCAGGGCCCGGTTGATGTCGACGGGCCGGTTCACGCGGGTGATGCCGTACTCGGAGAGGGCGACGACCGTCCGGCCTTCGGCGCGGGCGTCGTCGAGGAGGGGTGCGAGGGCGGTGTCGAGTTCGGCCGCGGCGCGGAAGGACCGCGGGTCGTCGGGGCCGTATCGCTGGAGGTCGTAGTCGAGGTGCGGAACGTAGCAGAGGGCGAGGTCGGGGCGGCGGGTGCGCAGGATGTGGCGGGTGGCGTCGATGATCCACCGGCTGGAGACCAGGTCCGCGCCAGGGCCCCAGAAGTGGAAGAGGGGGAAGGTGCCGAGTCTGTCGGTGAGTTCGTCGTGGAGGGCCGGGGGCCGGGTGTAGCAGTCGGGTTCCTTGCGGCCGTCGGCGTAGTAGACGGGACGGGGGGTGACGGTGATGTCGGTGTCGGCGCCCATGGCGTACCACCAGCAGATGTTGGCCACGGTGTAGCCGGGGTGGGCGCGTCGGGCTGCGTCCCAGAGTTTGTCGCCGGAGACGAGGCCGTTGTGCTGGCGCCAGAGGAGGACGTCGCCGAGGTCGCGGAAGTACCAGCCGTTGGCGACGATGCCGTGTTCGGAGGGGAGGGTGCCGGTGAGGAAGGTGGACTGGGCGGTGCAGGTGACGGCCGGCAGGACGGTGGAGAGAGCCGCCTGCGATCCGGTCCGACCGAGAGCCCGGAGGTGGGGCATGTGCTCCAGGAGGCGGGGGGTGAGACCGACGACGTCGAGGACCAGGAGGGGGGTGGGTCGGGTGTCGCTCCGGGGGCCGGTCATGGGAGTTCCTTGAGGCCGAGGTCGGTCAACAGGTCACGGGCCAGGGTGAGTTCGGAGGCGATTCCGTCGGCGAGGCGGGCGCGGGTGCGGGGGCGCCGGTCGGCCGGAAGCGCCTGCCACGTGTAGGTCTCGACCTCCAGGTGGTGGGTCCGCGGGCGGGGGCCGCCCACGAGCAGGGCGAGGGCGGACCTGAGCACGGGAAGGGTGGAGGTGAGCGGGAGCGCCGGTGGAGCGTGGAGCGGCACGTGGAAATGCGCGCGCCAGGGGGCGCCGTCAGGGAGCGAACGGCCCGCGAGGGCTTCGGGCAGATCGTCGGTGCCACGTAGACCGGCGGCGGTCCGGGTGCGGGTCTGGTGGAGGAAGCGGGGTTCGGCGAACTCGGCCAGTGCGGCGCGGACTTCGGGGAGATGGGGGTGCTCGGCGTGCAGGGCGGCGGAGAGCTGGGTCTTGACGACGGGGATGCCGGCGGCGCCGAGGGCGTCCAGGGCGGTGTGCGGGTCTTCGAAGGAGGTGGCGAGATGGCAGGTGTCGACGCAGACGCCGATGCGGGGGCTTGAGAGGGCGGTGAGCGGGGCGATGGCGTCCGCTGTGGTCTCGACGGTGCAGCCGGGTTCCGGCTCGAGGCCGATCCGGACGGACTTCCCGGTGAGTTCCTCAAGGGCGTCGAGGCGTTCGGCAAGAGTGGTCAGGGCGGTTCGGGCGGTGTCCGCGGCCCGGGAGTCGAAGGGCGTGCGCCAGGCGATCGGCAGTGTCGAGATGGTGCCCTCGGTGATGTCGTCGGGAAGGAGGGCGGCGAGCAGGCGGGCCAGGTCGGCGGTGTGGGCGAGGCGTTCGGGGCGGGTCCAGTCCGGCTGGTAGACGCGGTACTTGACCTCTTCGGCACCGAACCCCTCGTAGGGGAAGCCGTTGAGGGTGACGACCTCGAGGCCGCGGCGGTCGATCTCGGCGCGCAGTGCGCGCAGCGAGGCCGGGTCGGTGATCAGGGAGCGGGCGGCGTCCCTGGCGAGCCAGAGTCCGATGCCGAGCCGGTCCCGGCCGAGGCGGCGGCGTACGGGTTCGCAGTGGTCGCGGAGCTGGGCGAGAACGCCATCGAGGGTCTCCGCGGGATGGACGTTGGTGCAGTAGGCGAGGTGGACGGTGGAGCCGTCTGGGTGGCGGAAGCGCATCGGCGGGCCCGCCTCATTCCCCGCCGCGGAGGATGGAGTTGCCCTGGTGGGACGTGTCGGGTGAAGGGGGGTCGAGACGGAGACGGCCACTGAGGCCGTAGAAGGTGACGGGGTTGCGCCACAGCACCCGGTCGACGTCGTCGTCGGAGAATCCGGCGGCGAGCATGGCGTCGCCGACCCTGCGGGTCTTGAGCGGATCGCTCTTGCCCCAGTCGGCGGCCGAGTTCACGAGGACGCGCTCGAGCCCGTGGTCCTTGAGGACGGCGACCATGCGGTCCTCGTCCATCTTCGTGTCGGGGTAGATGGAGAAACCGAGCCAGGCGCCGCTGTCGGCGGCCTCCTTGACGGTGGTCTCGTTGAGGTGGTCGAGGAGGACGCGGTCGGGTGCGAGTGCGGACTCGCGGACGACGTCGAGCGTGCGACGCAGGCCGGCGAGCTTGTCACGGTGGGGGGTGTGGACGAGGGCGGGCAGGCCGTGATCGGCGGCGAGCTGGAGCTGGGCGGCGAGGGCGGTGTCCTCGGCCGGGGTCATGGAGTCGTAGCCGATCTCGCCGACGGCGACGACGTTGTCCTTGACGAGATAGCGGGGCAGGACATCGATGACGGGGGTGCAGCGGGGGTCGTTGGCCTCTTTGGGGTTGAGGGCCAGGGTGCAGTGGTGGGCGATGCCGTACTGGGCGGCTCGGAAGGGTTCCCAGCCGAGGAGGGAGTCGAAGTAGTCGAGGAAGGAGGCGGGTGAGGTGCGGGGCTGGCCGAGCCAGAAGGAGGGCTCGACCACGGCACGTACTCCGGCGTCGTACATCGCCCGGTAGTCGTCGGTGGTGCGCGAGGACATGTGGATGTGGGGGTCGAAGATGCGCATCAGGACTCCTCCGTGGGGGCGGTGAGGGCGAGGACGCGATGGAGGTCGGCGGGGACGGGGCGGTCGGCGGCGGTGCGTTCGGCGGCGTAGTCGGTGAGCATCCGGGCGAGTTCGCGGTCACCGCGCGCACGGCGGGGCAGGTCGGCGAGGACATCGACGGAGACGCCGGTGAAGAGGCACTTCAGGACCGCATGGCGCCAGGAGTGCGGGGCGAGATGGGAGCCGGCGTAGGGGCCGAGGGCGGCGGCCAACAGGGTGGTGTCGTTGGTACGCAGTGCGTCCTCGACGAGAGGCAGGGCCTCCGGCCCGGTGACGAGTGAGGGGAGGGCGAGGAGCACGGCACGCCGTTCGGCGGTGGAGCCCTGGTGGTAGAGGCGGGTGAGGGCGGCCGTGTCGGCGTGTGCCGCCTCGAGGAGGAGGACGCGTGCGGAGTCGGCGTGCTCGGGGCCGCAGTGTCGGCCGGCGGACGCGAAGCGCAGCTCCCAGAGGGCGGTGCGGGCCGCGGCGGCGGTGAGTGCCTCGTCGAGCCAGGCGCGGGCGGAGTCGGTCAACATACCGGGGCCTCCCGTGGAGTGGACTGGTCGCGCAGGAACGACAGGGAGGAGCGGGCGAGTTCGGGGCCGGCGTGGGAGTGGCGGGGCAGTTCGACGACGGTCAGGCCCGGGTAGCCGGCGGCGGTGAGCTCGGCGAGGGCCGTGAGGACGGGCGGGAAGTCGATCTCTCCGTCACCGAACGGCAGGTGTTCGTGGACGCCGCGTCGCGTGTCCTCGATCTGGATGTGGTGCAGCCACGGGGCCGCGGCACGGACGCAGTCGGCCGGGGACGCCGGCTCCAGGCATTGGCAGTGGCCGATGTCGAGGGTGAGGCCGAGGAGGCGGGGGTCCGGATCGCCGAGGAGACCGCGCAGGGTGTGGAAGTCGTCGAGGGTGGCGAGGAGGTGACCGGGTTCGGGTTCGACGGCGAGCGGGACGCCGGCGGAGTCCGCTGCTTCGAGGACGGGGCCGAGGGACGAGGCGAGACGCTTCCAGGCGGTCGGCTCGGAGGTGGCCGCGGGGGTGACGCCGCTGAAGCAGTGGACGGCGTGGGCGCCGAGGTCGGTGGCGACGCGGACGGCGCGGAGGAGGAGGTCGGTGCGGGCGGCGCGGGCGTCGGGGTCCGGGTCGAGGAGGGAGGGGCCGTGCTTGCGGCGGGGGTCGAGGACGTAGCGGGCGCCGGTCTCGACGGTGACCCCGAGGCCGAGTGATCCGAGGCGCCGGGCCAGGCGGGCGGTCCGGGCGGGAAGGTCGGGCGCCAGGGGGTCCAGGTGCATGTGGTCGAGGGTGAGACCGACGCCGTCGTAGCCGAGGTCTGCGAGGAGGGCGAGGGCGTCGTCGAGGCGGAGGTCGGTGAGGCCGTTCGTGCCGTAGCCGAGGCGCAGTCCGGGAGGTTGGTGGGTCATGTGGGGCTCACCTTCCGGGCAAGGGCGCGGGCGAGCGGGGCGAGGCAGAGGAGCGCGAGAGCGGTGCGGGGCGCACCGGCCCGGGCGGTGAGGGTGGCCTGGAGGGGGATCACGGCACGGATGCCGGCGCCGACAGACCGCTGGGTGAGCGGAGGTGACGGGTTGAGGGCCGCGTGAAGGAGCGGGGTGGCCGGGGTGTGGGCGTAGGCGGCGGCCAGCACGGCGGTCACGAGGGGGCGGGCCTTGGCGGTGCGGGTGGCTTCGGCGGCCAGTGCCAGGGTCGTGGTGAGGGCCAGCAGCGGGCTGCGGGTCGAACCTCCCTGAGCCTCATGGCGGGAGACCGTGGTGACCGCGTAGATGTGCGCGCCCAGGAGCGCAGCCGAGCGCAGCGCCTCCCTCGGCGGGCGGCGGGAGGGGCGGAGGGGAGGGTGGGGGGAGGGGGAGGGGGAGGGCCCCCCGGTGGTGGTCGCGACCGTGCCGAGGAGGAGGTCCAGCGCCCGTGCCCCCGCCATCGCCGCAGGCCCCGCCGGGGTGTGCTTGAGGTGGAGGTCGTAGGCCCAGACGGTGGCGGCGAGGGCGGTGGCGACCGTGAGCGCCGGGCGGCCCGCGCGGGCGGCGAGGCCGAGGCCGGCGGCGGTCAGGGCGGCCGAGGCGGTCAGGGCCGCGCGGGGGGTGATGCGGCCGGAGGGGATCGGGCGGTGGGGGCGGTCGACGGCGTCCTCGGCTCGGTCGGCCCAGTCGTTGAGCGCCATCCCCGCCTCGTACAGGCAGAGGGAGGAACCGATGGCCAGCAGAGTGGACCGGTTCGGTCGCAGGCCCGTGGTGGCCGCGCCCGCGAGGGCGTCCCCGGGCACGGTGAACAGTGCGGAGACGCGCAGCAGTTCCGCCCAGGAGGCGAGGTGTCCGCTCATCGGGCCTCTCCCAGGCGGGAGCCGAAGGCCAGCAGCCGGGCGTACTGCTCCGCCAGCGCGGCGGGAGCCTCGCCCTCCGGGTCCTTGAAGTAGAAGGCCAGGTCCTCCAGCGGCCCGGACAGGCCTCTCTCGTGGGCGCGGGCCGTCAGCCGGGCCAGGTCGAGCACCAGCGGGGCGGCGAGGGCGGAGTCGCAGCCCTGCCAGGTGGTCTGGAGGGTCATGCGGGAGCCGAGGAAGCCGTCGAAGGCGATGTGGTCCCAGGCGGTCTTCCACTCCCCCAGGGCCGGGACGTCGTCGATGTGGACTTCGCCTTCCGGGGCTCGGCCGAGGATGTCGGCGAGGACGCGTTCCTTGCCCGCGTTCTTGGCCGCCGCGGCGGCCGGGTCGGCGAGGGCGGCGCCGTCGCCGCCGCCGAGGAGGTTGGTGCCGGACCAGGCCCGTACGGTCAGGGCGCGTTGGAGGAACATCGGGGCGAGGACGGAGCGCAGGAGCGTCTGGCCGGTCTTGCCGTCGCGTCCCGCGTGGGGAAGGCCGCTCGCCTCGACGGTGTCGGTGAGGGCGGGGTGGCGCAGCCCGGTGGAGGGAGTGAAGTTGATGTAGGGGCAGCCGGCGCGCAGTGCGGCGGCGGCGTAGAGGGAGCTCGGCGGGAGTCCGGCGCCCCCCGGCGCCGGCTCCGTCGAGGCCACATTGACGACGATGACTCGATCCAATGCCAGCCGCTGCCGGAAGTCTGTCATGTCAGCGGCGAAGGAGGTGATGAGTTCCTGCTCGTCGCGCGTGTCGCCGGGCGCGGGTCCGCCGGGGCGGATCTCCGTGTCGGCGGCGGTGAGTTCGGCTGCGACGGCGGTGGCGAGGCCGTGCGGGAGGACGCCGGCGGCGGTGAGTGCCTCGGCCCGTTTGGGGAGCGGACACGCCGCCGTGTCGTGTCCGCCGAAGACGAGGGAGGCGAGCGGCGGGAGGCCGACCGTGGTGAAGGCGTCGGTCTCGGTCATCATGCCGGTCGGTGGGTGCAGGCCGGCCGTGGTCGCGGCGCAGCCGGCCACCGCGGTGGTGGCCACGGAGCCTCTCGCTCCGATGAACCAGACTCCCGTGCGCGTTCCGGCTCCGTGTGTTCCGGCTCCCGTGTGTGTTGTCGGGGTCACGACCCTGCCTCCCTGGACGGTGGTGGAGACGGCGGGCGGGGGGTACGGCGCCTCCCCGCCCGCCGCCGGCTGTGGTGGGGGCTCTACGGGGCGAGCTCCCTGAGCTGGATGTTGCGGAAGGACACCTGGTCGTCGGCCCCGTGGTTCTGGATGCCGATGTGGCCGTCCTTCAGGCTGCGGGCCGGGTCGGTGTTGGTGAAGTCGTTGATCTTCACCCCGTTGAGGAACACCTGGAGCCGCTCGCCCTGCACGCGGATCTCGTAGTTGTTCCACTGGCCGGGCGGCCGGAGCACGGCGTCGCGTGCCTTGAGGTCGGCGGACTTGAAGCCGTAGACGGCTCCGGTGGTCCGGTCGGCGGCGTCGGTCGCGTCGATCTGGATCTCGTAGCCCTTGTTGACGGCCGACCAGGGGTCGTCGGAGGCGGGGAAGCCCACGAAGATCCCGGAGTTGTCGTCACCGGCCGTCTTCCAGTCGAGCTTGAGGGAGTAGGAGGAGAACTCCTTGGCCTGGTACCAGAGCATTCCCATGCCGCCGACGGAGCGCAGTTCGCCGTCGGCGACGTCGAAGCTGCCGGGTCCCGCCTGCTTCCAGCCCTCGCGGGTCTCTCCGTTGAAGAGGTCGCGGTAGCCGGTCTGGGGCCGGCAGTCGGCGGTGACCTGGCCGGCGGCGTAGCGCAGTCCGCCGATCAGGTGTTGGCGGAAGGCGGACTCGGCGTAGGACTCCTTGGTGTGGCCGCCGCCGGTGTAGAAGGAGCGGCCGCCGCCGTAGGACTTGCACCAGGCGATGGGGTGGTCGCCCTTCATGGTGCCGCCCTGGTAGGTGGTTTCGTCGAGGGTGGCGAGGATGCGGGCCTGGCCGCGCGGGTTGGTGCGGTAGTTGTACCACTCGTCGGTGCGCTGCCAGGGGCCGTCGAGGTGTGCGGTGGCCGGGTGGTCGTGGTCCTCGACGCGGACGGTGGCGGGCTGGATCTGCGGGTGTGAGGCGAAGTGGGCGCCGACGAGTCCGCCGTAGAACTCCCAGTCGTACTCGGTGTCGGCGGCCGCGTGGATGCCCATGTAGCCGCCGCCGGTGGAGACGTAGTTCTCGAAGGCGGTCTGCTGTTCGGCGTTGAGGACGTCGCCGGTGGTGGAGAGGAAGACGACGGCGTCGTAGCGGGCGAGGTTGTTGGTGGTGAACTGGCGGGGTTCCTCGGTGGCGTCGACGGTGATGTTGCTGCCGGCGCCGAGTTCCTTGAGTGCGGTGATGCCGGTGGCGATGGAGTCGTGCCGGAAGCCGGCGGTGCGGGAGAAGACGAGGACGCGCTTGGCGGTCCGGTCCACGGGGCTGTTCGAGAGGGTGAAGTCGTCGACGTCGTAGAGGGCGCCTGCGCCGCCCTTGAAGACGAGGAAGAGTTCGGTGGTCTTGCGGGGGACGCTCCGCAGGGGTACGTCGATGTCCTGGAAGGTCTCCCAGCCGCCGGTGACGGGAACGGGTGCGGAGCCGAGGAGGGTGCCGGTGGGTGATCCGGTGCGGACTTCGAGGAAGCCGCCGGCGCCGCCGGAGGAGACGCGGGCGGTGAGCTTGGTGGATCCGCTCAGGTTGTAGGGCTTGAAGGAGATCCAGTCGCCGTCGTTGATGTCGCCGACGGTCCGTCCGCCGTTCGCGGGGGCCTTGTCGATGACGGCGACGCCGTTCTGGGCGTCGAAGTGCTCGGCCTGGCGGTGGCGGGGCTGGAGCTTGGCCTGGTCGTGGGTGGTGAGGGCGGCCTGGCCGCCGCCTCCGCCGTCGGTGTATTCGGCGTCGAAGACGGCGAAGATGTTGGCGTCGTCGTCATGGCCGCCGTCTGCGGAGGTCTTGATGGTGCCGGTGCAGCCGTTGGCGGAGGTGATGGGGTGGCCGTGGCTGTCGTGGCCGAGGATGTAGGTGACCTTGACCTTGGTGCAGTCGATGGTGCCGTCCTCGGGGTCGGTGACGGTCACCTTGAAGGGGATTTCGTCGCCGAAGCCGAAGAGGGCTCCCTCCGCGGGGAGTTCGAGGGTCACCTTGGGGGCGGTGTTGCCGACGACGACGTGGACGGATGCGGAGCCGGTGCGGCCGCTCGCGTCCTTCGCGGTCACGGTCGCCGTGTAGGTGCCGTTCTTGCGGTAGGTGTACGTGGGGTTGGTGGCGGTCGAGGTGCCGCCGTCGCCGAAGTCCCAGCTGTAGGTGAGGGCGTCTCCGTCGGCGTCGGTGGTTCCGGCGGAGGAGAAGGCGACCCTGAGAGGCGCCTTGCCGGAGGTCTTGTCGACGCTCGCCTCGGCGACGGGGGAGCGTCCGCCGGTGGCGTTCTCGATGCGGTAGAGGCCGGAGTTGTGGTCGCCGCCGAACCAGGCGGTGCCGTAGTCGAGGACGTACAGCGCGCCGTCCGGGCCGAAGGCCATGTCCATGACCTGGGTGCCGGTCCAGGGTACGGAGTTGATGGACTGGACGGCGCCGTCGGCGCCTTGTTCGATGCGCTTGATCCAGCGGCGGCCGAACTCACCGGCGAAGAAGTCTCCGTCGTACGACTCGGGGAACTTCACCGGGGAGGTGGAGGCGGCGTCGTAGCGGTAGACGGGTCCGCCCATCGGTGATTCGGATCCGGTGCCGAACTCGGGGACCGAGCCGCCGTTGTAGGGGATCCAGGCGGGCTCGGCGGGCGGAAGGTCGACGAGGCCGGTGTTGTACGGCGAGTCGTTCTTGGGCGCGGCGCAGTCGAAGGTCGCGCCGGAGACCTTGGTGGCGAAGTCGTAGTCGACGTAGGCGTCGTTCTTGCCGGTGCAGAAGGGCCAGCCGAAGTTGCCGGGCCTGGTGATGCGGGCGAACTCGACCTGGCCGGCGGGACCGCGCGTGGGGTCGGCGGCGCCGGCGTCGGGGCCGTAGTCGCCGACGTACAGTACGCCCGTCGCCTTGTCGACGCTGAAGCGGAAGGGGTTGCGGAAGCCCATCGCGTAGATCTCGGGGCGGGTCTTCTCGGTGCCGGGTGCGAAGAGGTTGCCGTCGGGGACGGTGTAGGAGCCGTCGTCTGCGACCTTGATGCGCAGGATCTTGCCGCGGAGGTCGTTGGTGTTGCCGGACGTCCGTCGGGCGTCGAACGCGGGGTTGCGGCCGGGGCGTTCGTCGATGGGGGTGAAGCCGTCGGAGGCGAAGGGGTTGGAGTCGTCGCCGGTCGACAGGTAGAGGTTGCCCTGGGCGTCGAAGTCGATGTCGCCGCCGACGTGGCAGCAGATGCCGCGGGTGGCGGGGATGTCGATGACCTTCTTCTCGCTGGCGTTGTCGAGCGTACCGTCGGCCTTCAGCGTGAAGCGGGAGAGTCGGTTGACGCCGTCGTACTTGGCGAAGTCGGCGGCGGTGCCGTTCTCGGGGGCGTCTCCGGCGGGGGTGTCGAGCGGTGGGGCGTAGTAGAGGTAGATGGCGTTGTTCCGGGCGAAGTCGGGGTCGAGCCCGATGCCTTGGAGGCCTTCCTCGTCGTGGGAGTAGACGGGGATGGTGCCGATGACGTCGGTGTTGCCGGCGGCGTCGGTGCGGCGCAGCTCGCCGCCTCGCGAGGTGTGCAGGACGCTGCGGTCGGGGAGTACGGCGAGCGACATGGGTTCGCCGACTTCTTCGCCGCCCTTGGCGAGGGTGACCTGCTGGAATTCTTCCGCTGCGGCGGTGGCGCCGGCGGGGTCGTCCGCTTCGGCGGCGAGGACCTGGGGGGTGCCGAGGGCGAGCAGTCCGACGGTCAGTAGGGCGAGTGACTTCCTGGTTCGGAGTCGTTTTCTGTGCACGGGGTGTCCTCCGGAGTAGGGCCGGGTGTGCGGGTTGTCCGGGGACCGGCGTGCGCCGTCACGCTGGTCGCGTATTCCACAGTTACGTCATGTACACATCAGCCACACAGGGGACCGTAGCGGGGTTCGTCCACGCCCGAAAGCCCTTGTGCGCCGGTGCTGTCGAACTTTTCACCGCGAGAGGACAAAGCCGCTCGCGGGCAGGGCGGACCGGCCCGGTGGCGTTGCCGCCACCAGGCGCCGACCTGCGTGCATGAAGCCCGGAGGGCTACCGATCGCCGCCGAACGCGGCGTCGAAGGACGCCGCCGGAGGGTCGAAGTCGAACCGCTTCAGATGGGAGAGCGCTTCCGGAGCTCCGGTGAGCCGGTCCATCCCGGCGTCCTCCCACTCCACCGAGACGGGCCCGGCGTAGCCGATCGAGCGGAGCATCCGGAACACGTCCTCCCAGGGCACGTCGCCGTGCCCGGCCGAGACGAAGTCCCAGCCGCGGCGGGGGTCGCCCCAGGGAAGGTGCGAGCCGAGCCGCCCGTTGCGGCCGTCGAGGCGCTTGCGGGCCTCCTTGCAGTCCACGTGGTAGATCCGGTCGCGGAAGTCCCACAGGAAGCCGACCGGGTCCAGGTCCTGCCAGACGAAGTGGCTCGGGTCGAAGTTGAGCCCGAAGGCCGGCCGGTGGTCCACCGCCTCCAGGGCGCGCTGGGTGGTCCAGTAGTCGTACGCGATCTCGCTCGGATGGACCTCGTGGGCGAAGCGCACGCCCTCGGCGTCGAAGACATCGAGGATCGGGTTCCAGCGCTCCGCGAAGTCCTGGAAGCCGCGCTCGACCATCCGTTCCGGAACCGGCGGGAACATCGCCACCAGATGCCAGATCGACGAGCCGGTGAAGCCGATGACGGTGTCGACGCCCAGGGCCCCGGCGGCCCGCGCGGTGTCGGCCAGTTCGCGCGCCGCCCGCTGCCGTACGCCCTCGGGCTCGCCGTCGCCCCAGATCCGGGCCGGCACGATCGCCTGATGGCGTTCGTCGATCGGATGGTCGCAGACGGCCTGGCCCACCAGATGGTTGGAGATCGCCCAGCACTTCAGGCCGTACTTCTCCAGAAGGGCGCGGCGGCCGTCGACGTACGACGGATCGGCAAGGGCCTTGTCGACCTCGAAGTGGTCGCCCCAGCAGGCGAGTTCGAGGCCGTCGTAGCCGAAGTCACGGGCGAGCCGGCAGACCTCCTCCAGCGGCAGATCGGCCCACTGGCCGGTGAAGAGGGTGAAGGGACGGGTCACGATTCACGGCCTCCTAGAGCTGTACGGGGGTGTAGACGGCGTTCTTCTCGGCGCTCTCCTCCACCGCGGCGAGGACCCGCTGCACCTGGAGCCCGTCGGCGAAGGACGGCGCGGGGCCGGCTCCGGACGCGATGGCGTGGACCAGGTCGCGGGCCTGGTGGACGAAGGTGTGCTCGTAGCCGAGCGCGTGACCGGGTGGCCACCAGCCCTCCAGGTACGGGTGGTCCGGCTCGGTCACGAGGATGCGGCGGAATCCGGCGGAGGCGGCCGGCTCGGTGTGGTCGTGGAAGGAGAGTTCGTTGAGCCGCTCCAGGTCGAAGGCGAGCGAGCCCTTCTCTCCGTTGATCTCAAGCCGCAGGGCGTTCTTGCGGCCGGCGGCCATCCGGGTCGCCTCGAAGGAGGCGAGCGCCCCGGAGGCGAGCCGCCCGGTGAACAGCGCCGCGTCGTCCACCGTCACCGTCCCGTACGTCGCGCCCGCGGGAGCCCCGGCGAGCCCGGCCGACACTCCGGCGAGCAGCGGCCGCTCCCGTACGAAGGTCTCGGTGAGCGCCGACACCCCGACCAGGAGCTCCCCCGCGAGGTACTGGGCGAGGTCGACGGCGTGTGCGCCGAGGTCCCCGAGGGCTCCCGATCCCGCGTGCTCGCGCTCGAGGCGCCAGGTCAGTGGGAAGCCCGGGTCGACGAGCCAGTCCTGCAGATAGGTGACCCGTACGTGCCGGAGCGCGCCGAGCCTGTCCTCGGCGATGAGCCGGCGGGCGTACGCGATCGCCGGGACCCGCCGGTAGTTGAAGCCGACCATGGCGACCTGGCCGCGGGCGGCCGCCGCCGTGGCGGCGGCGACCATGGCCTCGGCCTCGGCGACCGAGTTGGCGAGCGGCTTCTCGCACAGGACGTGCTTGCCGGCCTCCAGCGCGGCGACGGCGATCTCCGCATGGCTGTCGCCCGGGGTGCAGACGTCCACGAGCTGGACGTCGTCGCGGGCGACGAGGGCGCGCCAGTCGGTCTCCGTCGCCGCCCAGCCGTGCTGCGCGGCGGCGGCCCGGACGGCGGTCGCGTCACGGCCGGCGACGGCGGCGAGGACCGGCCGCATCGGCAGGTCGAAGACGCGTCCCGCGGTGCGCCACCCCTGGGAGTGGGCGGCGCCCATGAACGCGTACCCGACCATGCCGATGCCGAGTGTCGGCGGCGTGGCCTCGCCGGCCTCGCTGTCCCTCTGTTCCATACGGATTCCTCCTCGTCGGTTGCGCGGTGGGGGCGGCCGGAGGCCGGTCAGCTGAAGCCGGTGGGCAGGTACTCGTCGACGTTCTCCTTGGTCACGACGGCCGAGTAGAGGGTGATGGAGGCCGGGATCTCGAGCTCGGCCATGCCGCCGACGCCCTTCTTCTGGCCGAGGGCGCGGGCCAGGTCGATGGCGGAGGCGGCCATGGTCGGCGGGTAGAGGACGGTGGCCTTGAGGACGCTGTCGTCGGCCTTGATGGCGTCCATGGCGGACTTGGCGCCGGCGCCGCCGACCATCAGGAAGTCCTTGCGGCCGGCCTGGGCGATGGCGCGCAGCGCACCGACGCCCTGGTCGTCGTCGTGGTTCCACAGGGCGTCGAACTTCGGCTGTGCCTGGAGGAGTTGGGCCATCTTGGCCTGGCCGGACTCGACGGTGAAGTCGGCGGCCTGGCGGGCCACCTTGCGGATGTTGGGGTAGTTCTTGAGGGCGTCGTCGAAGCCCTGGGTGCGCTGCTTGGTCAGCTCCAGGCTGTCCATGCCGGCGAGCTCGATGACCGTGGCGTTGGGCTTGTCCTTGAGCTGCTCGCCGATGTAGCGGCCGGCGTTGAGGCCCATGCCGTAGTTGTCGCCGCCGATCCAGCAGCGGTAGGCCTGCGGGGAGGCGAAGATGCGGTCCAGGTTGATGACGGGGATGCCGGCCTTCATCGCCTGGAGACCGACCTGGGTGAGCGCCTTGCCGTCGGCCGGCAGGATGACCAGGACGTCGACCTTCTTGTTGATGAGGGTCTGGATCTGGCCGATCTGGGTGGCGGTGTCGTTGGAGCCCTCGGTGATCTCCAGCGTGACCTCGGAGTACTTCTTCGCGCGCTCCTTGGCGTTCTGGTTGATGGCGTTGAGCCAGCCGTGGTCGGCCTGCGGGCCGGCGAAGCCGATGGTGACGGGGGTGCCGGGCTTGTCGTCGGCGGCCGGGACGTTGCTCGCGGCCGGGGCCTGGTTCTTGGGCTCGTTGCTGGTGCAGGCGGTGAGCAGCGCTCCGGCGGAGACGGCCGCGGTGCCGAACAGCAGTCCTCTGCGGCTGGTTTCTGGCATGGCGATGGATCCCTTCGGGGGTGAGGGAGATGCAGGGGCGTTGTGGGGGTCGGGGGTCAGGCCTCGCCGTGGCGGGCTGTGCGGCGCTGGACCAGGACGGCGGCGACGATGATCGCGCCCTTGGCGATCTGCTGGACGTCGCTCTGCAGATTGTTGAGCGCGAAGATGTTGGTGATCGTGGTGAAGACCAGGACGCCGAGGACGGAGCCGACGATGGTGCCGCGGCCGCCCGAGAGCAGGGTTCCGCCGATGATCGCGGCGGCGATGGCGTCGAGTTCGTACAGGTTGCCGTTGGTGTTCTGGCCGGAGCCGGACAGGATGATCAGCAGGAAGGCCGCGATGCCGCAGCACAGGCCGGAGAGCAGATAGAGGTAGAGGCGCTGTCGGCGTACGTCGATGCCGGCGAGGCGGGCGGCTTCGGCGTTGCCGCCGACGGCGACCGTGCGGCGGCCGAAGGTGGTCCGGTTGAGGATCAGCCAGCCCACGACGGTGACGGCCGCGAAGACGAGGACGAGCGGCGGGATGCCCAGGATGTAGGCGTCGGGGATGCCGAGGTCGAGGACGGAGTCGACGGTGACGATCTGGGTCCTGCCGTCGGTGATCTGGAGGGCGAGTCCGCGGGCCGAGGCGAGCATGGCGAGGGTCGCGATGAACGGCACCATCCCGCCGTACGCGATGAGCAGCCCGTTCACCAGTCCGCAGCCGAGTCCGACGACGACGGCCGTGAAGAGGATGCCGGCGAAGCCGTACTCCTGGGTGGCGAGCGTCGTCGCCCAGACGGAGGCGAGGGCGACGATCGCGCCGACGGAGAGGTCGATGCCGCCGCTGGTGATGACGAAGGTCATGCCGACGGTGACGACCCCGATGACGGAGGCCTGGGTGAGGACGAGCTGGAGGTTGGAGGTGGCGAGGAACTCGTCGGGCTTGGTGAAGCCGCCGACCGCGATCAGGACGGCGAGCACGCCGAGCAGGGAGAGGTTGCGGACATCGGCCTTCAGCCCGAGCGAGCGCCAACCACCCCCTTGCGCAGGCGCCTTGGTGCTCTTGGCGGTGGACAGCGTCATGACGTGGGGCTCCCTTCCATCACGAGGTCGAGTACGCGGTGTTCGTCGAGCTCACGGGCGGCTGCCGTGTGGACGACACGGCCCTCCTTGAGCACCAGGACACGGTCGGCGAGGCCCAGGACCTCGGGCACCTCGCTCGACACGAGAAGGACGGCGAGGCCGTCGTCGGCGAGGCGGCGGATGACGGCGTAGAGCTCGGCGCGGGCTCCGACGTCGACGCCCCGGGTCGGCTCGTCGAGCAGCAGGACACGACAGCCGCGCAGCAGCCACCGCGCGAGGACGGCCTTCTGCTGGTTTCCGCCGGAGAGGGTACGGATCCGGGCGTCGGGGTTGTCGGGTCGCAGCGAGAGCTCCCGGGTGGCCGTGCGGGCGGCTTCGCGTTCGGCGTCACGGTCGATCCAGCCGGCGCGCGAGAAGCGGGCGAGCGTGGAGACGGACACGTTGCGGGTGACGGACTCCAGCATCAGCAGCCCCTGGGCCTTGCGCTCCTCGGGAGCGAGGCCGAGGCCGGCACGGACGGCGTCGCGGACGCTGCCGGGGCGCAGGGTGCGCCCGTCGACGACGACCCGTCCGGTGGTGGCCTTCCGGGCGCCGTAGATCGTCTCCAGGATCTCGGAGCGGCCCGATCCCACGAGTCCGGCGAGGCCGACGATCTCGCCGGGCCGCAGTTCGAGGTCGACGGGGTCGAACTCGCCTTCCCTGGCGAGCCCGTGGACCTGGAGGACGGGTGCGGAGGCCGGGGGTTCGGCGGGGCGGGGCGGGAAGACGTACTCGACATTCCGACCGGTCATCATGGCAACGATGTCTCGGGTGGGTGTGGAGGCCGCGGGCAGCCCACCGGCCACGGCACGGCCGTCCTTGAGGACGGTGACCCGGTCGCCGATGCGGCGGATCTCCTCCAGGCGGTGGGAGATGTAGACGACAGCGACGCCCGCCGCGGTGAGGTCGGCGACGATACGGAAGAGGTTGTCGACCTCGTCGGGGTCGAGGGCGGCCGACGGCTCGTCCATGACGATGAGGCGGACGTCGTGGGAGAGGGCACGGGCCATCGAGACGATCTGCTGCTGGGCGGCGGAGAGGTCGCCGACGAGGCGGGCCGGGTCGATCTCGGGGTGGCCGAGCCGTTGGAGAAGCGCGGCCGTGGCCGTCCTGGCTTCGCGGCCGCGGACGACGAATCCGGCGGTGGTCGGTTCGTGGCCGAGGTGGACGTTCTCGGCGACGGACAGCCCTTCGACCAGGTCGAGTTCCTGGTAGATGGTGGCGATGCCGAGCCGCATGGCGGCGATCGGGGAGCGGAGCTGGACGGGTGCGCCGCGCCAGGTGATCCGGCCGCCGTCGGGCTGGTGGGCACCGGCGAGGACCTTGATGAGGGTGGACTTGCCGGCGCCGTTCTGGCCGAGGAGGCAGTGGACCTCGCCGGGCGCGACCTCGAGGTCGACGCCGTCGAGGGCGCGGACGCCGGGGAACGACTTGGTGATGGCGGACATGGTGAGCAGGGGTGTTTCAAGGCGTGCCGACGGTGGCGATGGCATGGGTGATCCCCTCGGCGGGTGCGGGTGGCGCCTGAGCGAGTGGGTGCTGAGGTGGTTCCGGCGGGATGGGGGCCGGTGGATGGCGTGTGCCCACCCGTTCCGCCGGGGCCCCGGACGGAGTCCGGGGGGAGGAACGCGTGTCCACACCCCACCCGTGGGCGGGGTTACGCCGGGGAGAAGAGGTGGTCGCTGATGAGGCGGGCCGCGCCGATGACTCCGGCTGTCGGGCCCAACTCACCCAGCACGATGGGGAGGTTGCCGGTGGCCAGAGGCAGGGACTGCCGGTAGACCTGGGTGCGGACACTGGCAAGGAGGTTGTGACCGAGGCCGGTGACCCCGCCGCCGATCACCACCAGACCGGGATTGAAGAAGCTGACGAGTCCGGCGATGACCTGCCCGACCCGGTTGCCGCCCTCGCGGATGAGCGTGAGTGCGGTGGCGTCGCCCGCGGCGGCCGCGGCGGCGACGTCGATCGCCGTGAGCCGGCCGGCCGCCGCGAGGCGTCCGGCGAGCTCGTCCGACCTGCCCGCGCGCGCCGCGTCCTCGGCGTCGCGGGCCAGGGCGGCGCCGCTGAAGTGGGCTTCCAGGCAGCCCTTGTTGCCGCACGCGCAGGCGCGGCCGTCCGGTTCGACCTGGATGTGCCCGATGTCGCCCGCGCTGCCCGTCGTACCGCGGTAGACGTCACCGCCGACGACGATGCCGCAGCCGATGCCCGTACCGATCTTGACGCAGAGGAAGTCGCCGACGGAGCGGGCGACGCCCGCGTGCTGCTCCCCCATGGCCATCAGGTTCACGTCGTTGTCGACCATGACCGGGCAGCCGAGCTCCTGGCTGAGCGCCTCCCGTACGGGGAAGCCGTCCCAGCCGGGCATGATCGGGGGTGCGACGGGGATGCCCTCGGGGAAGCGGACCGGGCCCGGGACGCCGATACCGGCTCCGTCGAATCCTTCGGCGAGCCCGGAGGCCCGCAGTTTGGCCGCCATCGACAGGGCCTGCTCGAAGACGGCGACGGGACCCTCACGGACGTCCATCGGGTGGTTGAGATGCCCGAGCACCTCCAACTCGGCGTTGGTGACGGCCACATCGATGGATGTGGCGCCGATGTCGATGCCGAGGAAGCGGAGTTCGGGGGCGAGCCTGATGTTGTGCGAACGGCGTCCGCCGCGGGAGGCGGCGAGGCCGTCCGCGACGACGAGACCGGTCTCCAGGAGCCGGTCGACCTCGACGGCGAGCTTGGAGCGGGAGAGGTCGATCTGATCGCCCAGCTGGGCGCGGGAGTTGGGTCCTCCGTCGCGCAGCAGCCGGAGCAGACGCGCCTGGTGCGCGTTGGCAGGTCGTGCCGTCATGCGTCTCACGCGCCCCTCCCCTGGTGCCGTGTGGCGGGCTCTCCGTCGTGCTTTCGAGGGGAACGTAGCAGCGGTGTCCCGGGGTGGGAAGAAGTCGCGCAGGAATCCGAGCAGACTTTTTCCTGAACGAGGACAAAGCCGGGTGGGGCTACGGAACGGGGGCGCCGGTCAGCGCACGGCGACCAGGCGGGCGGAGACGACGACGTTGCCTTCGTACCCCTGCCGCTTCGAGAAGTCTCCGCCGCAGGTGAGGACGCGCAGCTCGGGCAGGGCACCCCGCTTGTAGACCCGCTCGGCCGGGAAGTCCTCCTTCGGGACGACCTCGACGCCGTACACGGAGAAGACCGCCGTCCGCCCGTCCTCGCGGGCGATCTCGATGCGGTGGCCCTTGCTCAGCGCGCCGAGGTCGTAGAAGACGGCCCGCCCGTCCGGGGTGTCGACATGGCCGACGACGACGGCCGTGCCCCGCTCGCCCGGGGTGACGGCGCCGGTGTACCAGCCGGTGAGGTTCTTCTCGTACGCGGGCGGGGTGTCGATCCATCCCTCGGCGTCGCGGCCGACGTCCGTGACGGGGGCGTCGACGCGTACGGCCGGGATGCGGACGCGTACGGGGCGGGAGGTGGGCAGCGGGTCGGGGGCGGTCGCGTGGTCCGGGGCGACGGCGGCGCTCGTACGGTCCGGTGCCGCGGCGGCGACCGGCTGCGGGGGGCCTCCGGCGCGCCATTCCTCCGTGCCGCCCCGGACGAGATGGATCCCCACCAGCAGGACGACGGCCACGACTCCCCACGCGCCGCGCCTCGACGATCCGTTCGACCCCTGCACGATCCGCTCTCTTCGTGTACGCGGTGGCGCCCCTCCGCCCCGGACCTCGTCATCCGGGGCGGAGGAGCCGTCGGCCCCGCCGACCCCGCCGTCAGTCGTGGCTGTCGGTGCGGCGGCGCATCAGCAGCATCCCGGCACCGCCGAGCGCGCCCGCGATCAGAGCGGTGCCGGCGACCACCTCGGTGGTGCCGAGCTCCCCGGCGCCGCCACCGAAGCCCGCCTTGACGCCCTTGTGCGCGCCGGTGTCGTGGGCGGCCGTCGCGTCGCCGCCCGTGGACTGGCCATCTGTGGAGTCGCCGCCCGTGGACTGGCCGCCCGTGGACTGGTCCGTGGGTGCTCCGGCGATGGTGAGGGGGGCGGTGCCCTTCTCACCCTTGCAGTCGAAGGTCACCTGGTACTCCGCACCGGCCTTGGCCTCGACGTCGACGGTGGCGGTGCCCGCGCCGCCCTCGTCGAGAGTGACGGTGTCGAAGACACCGGACGAGACGGTGACGGACGGGACCTCGCAGCTGTCGGACTTCAGCGTGACCGTGCCGCCGGGAGCGACCGTCGTGGGTGAGACGGAGAAGCCGAACGACGTGACGTTGCTTCCGGTGCCGTCGTCGGCCATGGCCGTCGGCGTGGCGAGGGCGAAGGCGGCGGTGGCGAGCAGGGCCGCGGAAGCGACACGTATCGCGCGCATGGCGATCCTCCAGATCACGCGAGGGGCGGGCGCGGACGGTTTCCGCGTACGGCCGGAAATGCCCCTCGACGCGATCGAAGCTAGGGCCGCCCGGGCCCCCTCGCCACCGGGCTCCGCCGAACGGGGCCCCTGGAACGGGGCGCACCTGAACGGAAACGGCGTGCGGCCGAGGCGCCGGCCTGCGGCCGCCGCCGGCGTGCGGCGGGCGACAGGCCCGCTCGACCCCGTCAGCCCTGGCTGTGTTCGCGGTAGGTCGCGCGGGTGTGTTCCGTGTGGGCACGCATGATCGTGGTCGCGCGGGCCTCGTCGCGGGCCGCGATCGCGTCGATCAGTTGCCGGTGTTCCTTCCAGGACTGCTTGCCGCGCTGCCGTGCGACCGGCGTGTAGTACCAGCGGACCCGGCGGTCGACCTGGCCCGCCAGCTCGGAGAGGACGAGGTTTCCGGCCAGCTCCATGACCTTGGCGTGGAAGGCCGCGTTGGTCGCGACGGCGAGATCGACGTCGTCGTCCGCGACCGCCTGCTCGCCCCGCGCGCACAGCTCCTCCAGCGCGGCGATCCCGGCCGAGCCGGAGTTCGCGGCGGCGAGCCGTGCCGCCTCGGCCTCCAGGAGCGTACGGACCGAGAGGAGCTGGTCGGCCTCCTCGTCGGTGGGTTCGTGGACGAAGGCCCCCTGCGCCGGACGCAGATCCACCCAGCCCTCGGTGTTCAGCCGCTGGAGCGCCTCGCGCACCGGCTGCCGGGAGACACCGAGGTGTCCGGCGAGTTCGCTCTCGACCAGGTGCTGACCGGGACGCAGGGCGCGGGTGGTGATCAGTTCGAGCAGCGCTTCGTAGACCCGGTCGCGCAGCGGCCCGGGCCGCTCCAGCCTGGGCACGGCTCCTTGCGGCAGTCCTGCGGACAACATCGCGGCCCCCTCGATTCGCCGTGAGCGATCAACGCGGATTGGCTATCGTCTACAGTCTACCGGCGCCAATGTCCAGCCGTGCGGCCCGTCCCGATCTCGGCCGGAACGCTCCCACGTCCGGCTACGGCACCCGTACGACCTGCCCCGCGTACGAGAGGTTGCCGCCGAAGCCGAAGAGCAGGGTCGGCGCCCCGGAGGGGAGTTCGCCCCGCTCGACCAGCTTCGCCAGCGCCAGCGGGATCGAGGCGGCCGAGGTGTTTCCGGAATCGACGACATCGCGGGCGACGACCGCGTTGACCGCGCCGATCTTCGCGGCGAGCGGCTCGATGATCCTCAGATTGGCCTGGTGCAGTACGACGCCGGCGAGCTCCTCCGGCGCCAGCCCCGAACGCTCGCAGACCTGGCGGGCGAGGGCGGGCAGCCGCTGGGTGGCCCAGCGGTAGACGGACTGGCCCTCCTGCGCGAAACGCGGCGGGGTGCCCTCGATCCGTACGGCGTTGCCCATCTCCGGGACCGAGCCCCACAGCACGGGACCGATGCAGGGCTCGTCGCCCTCCTCGACCGCCTCGACGACCGCCGCGCCCGCACCGTCGCCGACGAGGACGCAGGTCGTGCGGTCGGTCCAGTCCGCCACCTCGGTCATCTTGTCCGCGCCGATGACCAGCGCGCGCCGGGCGCCGCCGGCACGGATCGCGTGGTCGGCGGTGGCGAGCGCGTGGGTGAAGCCGGCGCAGACCACATTGAGGTCCATGGTGGCGGGCGAGCCCATCCCGAGCCGGGCGGCGACGCGGGCCGCGGTGTTGGGCGAGCGGTCGATCGCCGTGGAGGTCGCGACGAGGACCAGGTCGATGTCGGCGGGGCCGAGCCCGGCGGCGGCGAGGGCCTTGCCCGCGGCGTGCGCGGCGAGTTCGTCGACCGGCTCGTCCGGGCCGGCCACGTGGCGCGTCCTGATCCCGACCCGGCTGCTGATCCATTCGTCGCTGGTGTCGACGAGTGCGGCCAGGTCGCCGTTGGTGAGCACCTTGGCGGGCTGGTAGTGCCCGAGCGCGGCGATACGAGTGCCCGTCATGCCCGGGACCCCCTTGGGTTCAATGTGGCGCGTGGTGAAGCGGAAGCAGGAACCACCCAGTCTTGCCAGCGACTGATCGGTAACCAGGCACGTAAACCACCAAGATTCGCCCGTAGGTGTTGGGAGACCGCGACAACGGGGACAACAGGGCGTTCCGCGACCCCTTGTCGACCCTCCTTCCATACTGTAGACAATATTTCGTCGACACAGTGAACTCCCGCCCGGTCCCTCGCGGTTCCCTCAACCGAACGGAGACCCGCACGTGAAGGTCGCAGTCCTCGGCGCCGGTGCGATCGGCGCCTACGTCGGAGCCGCGCTCGACCGCGCCGGCGCCGATGTCCATCTGATCGCCCGTGGACCGCATCTCGCGGCCATGAGGCAGCACGGCGTACGGGTCGAGAGCCCGCGCGGCGATTTCACCGCCCGGGTGCACGCCACCGACGACCCGAACGAGGTCGGCCCCGTCGACTACGTCTTCCTGGGTCTGAAGGCGAACGCGTACGCGGCGTGCGGGCCGCTCATCGCGCCGCTCCTGCACGACACCACGGCGGTCGTGGCCGCCCAGAACGGAATCCCCTGGTGGTACTTCCACCGGCACGGCGGCCCGCACGACGGCCATCGTGTCGAGAGCGTCGACCCGGCCGGCGCCGTCTCCGCCGTCCTCGCCCCCGAGCGGGCCATCGGCTGCGTCGTCTACGCCGCGACCGAGCTCAGCGGCCCCGGGGTCGTCCGCCATCTGGAGGGCACCCGGTTCTCCATCGGCGAGCCCGACCGCTCGGCGTCCAAGCGCTGCGAGGTGTTCGCCGACGCGATGCGCGCCGGGGGCCTGAAGTGCCCGGTCGAGCCGGAGCTGCGCCACGACATCTGGATCAAGCTGCTCGGCAACATCTCCTTCAACCCCATCAGCGCGCTCGCCCGGGCGACGATGCGCGAGATGTGTCTGCACGGCGGCACGCGGCAGGTCGTCGAGCTGATGATGCACGAGACCCTGGCCGTCGCCGCGGCCCTCGGCTGCCGCCCCGACATCTCCGTCGAACGGCGCCTCGCCGGGGCGGAACGGGTCGGCGACCACCGCACCTCCACCCTCCAGGACCTGGAGCGGGGCAAGCCGCTGGAGCTGGACGTGCTCCTCGCGGCCGTGGTGGAGCTCGCGGCCGTCACCGACGTGCCGGTGCCGACGCTCCGAACCGTCCACGCCCTGTCGGATCTGCTCGCGACCCAGTCCAGGAGCACGGCATGACCCAGTCCAGGAGCACCGCATGACGAACACGAGGAAGCGGGACCGCGGCCCCAAGACGTACACCCGGCTCACCCACCCGCTCGTACGGGACGAGAAGGGCGGGCCGCTGCGGCCGGCCGGCTGGGACGAGGCGCTGGAACGGGCGGCGGCCGGATTCCGGGCGGCCCGGGGCGCGTTCGGGATGTTCTCCTGCGCCCGCGCGACCAACGAGATGAACTACGTGGCGCAGAAGTTCGCGCGGGTGGTGATGGGCACCAACGACGTCGACTCCTGCAACCGGACCTGTCACGCGCCGAGCGTCGCCGGGCTGTCGGCGGTCTTCGGCTCGGGCGGCGGCACCTCCTCGTACGAGGAGATCGAGCACACCGATGTGATCGTGATGTGGGGCTCCAACGCCCGCTTCGCGCACCCCATCTTCTTCCAGCACGTCCTGAAGGGGATACGGAACGGGGCGCGGATGTACGCGGTGGATCCGCGCCGCACCTCGACCGCCGAGTGGGCCGAGAGCTGGCTCGGGCTCGACGTCGGCACCGACATCCCGCTGGCGCACGCCATCGGCCGCGAGATCATCCACGAGGGCCTGTACAACCGGGCGTTCGTGGAGCGGGCGACGAGCGGCTTCGAGGAGTACCGGGCCCTGGTCGAGCCGTGGACACCGACGGCAGCGTCGAAGGTGACGGGCGTACCGGTCGCCGCGATACGGGAGCTGGCGCACGCCTTCGCCCGGGCGGAGCGGGCGCAGCTGTGCTGGACGCTCGGTATCACCGAACACCACAACGGCACCGACAACGTCCGCGCGCTGATCAACCTGGCGCTGCTGACGGGGCACGTGGGGCGTTACGGCTCCGGGGTGCAGCCGCTGCGCGGGCAGAACAACGTGCAGGGTGGCGGGGACATGGGCGCGATCCCGAACCGGCTGCCCGGATTCCAGGACATCCTCGACGCGGGGGTGCGGGAGAAGTTCGAGTCCTTCTGGGGTGTGGGCATCCAGCCGCGGTACGGGCGGACGCTGACCGAGATGTTCGAGGCGATGGAGAGCGGCGACCTGCGGGCCGTGTACTGCATCGGCGAGAACCCGGCGCAGTCGGAGGCGGACAGCGGGCAGGCGATGGAGCGGCTCGCGAAGCTGGACTGCCTGGTGGTGCAGGACATCTTCCTCACCAGGACCGCCGAGTTCGCGGACGTGGTGCTCCCGGCGACGGCGGCGTGGTGCGAGACGGAGGGCACCACCACCAACAGCGAGCGGCGGGTGCAGCGGGTCCGCAGGGCGGTGCTGCCGCCGGGTGAGGCCCGCGAGGACATCGACATCATCTGCGAGCTCGCGCGCCGGCTCGGCCACGAGGAATGGAAGTACGCGGACTCGGAGGCCGTCTGGAACGAGTTGCGGGCGCTGTCTCCGGATCACTGGGGCATGACGTACGACCGTCTGGAGGAGCATCAGGGCATCCAGTGGCCGTGCCCGGACCTGGAGCGCCTCGAACCGTCGTTCCTGCACGGCCGGTTGTGGGAGAGGGATCCGGAGCTGCTGGGCAGGCGGGCGCCGTTCGGGATCGTCCGGCACGATCCGCCGGTCGATCTCACCGACGAGGAGTATCCGATCCGGCTCACGACCGGGCGACGGCTCGACTCGTACAACACGGGTGTGCAGAGCGGGAGTTACGCCTCCCCTTTGCGGCGCGGCGAGTTCGTGGAGCTGTGCCCGGAGGACGCGGAGCGGTACGGGGTCGCGGTGGGCCAGCGGGTGCGGGTGAAGTCGCGGCGGGGGTCGGTGGTGGCGCCGGTGTGGGTGGATCCCGCGCTGCGGCCGGGGCTGGCCTTCATGACGATGCACTTTCCGGACGAGGTCGACACCAACCAGCTGACGATCGAGGCGAACTGTCCGATCGCGGGAACGGCGGAGTTCAAGGCGTCGGCGATACGGATCGAGAGGGTGGCGGACGATGGATCTGCGCTTCGGTGACAGCAAGCCGACGGACGACGAGCGGGAGGCCGTGGACGCGGTACTCGGCCCGCCGGAGTCGGCGTGGGAGGGCGCGGACGACCGCTCGGCGGCGGATCTGCGATGGGCGCGGGGCGGCCGGGAGGCCAGGGAGCGCCGGGACCTGCTGCTGCCGGGGCTGCACGCGCTCAACGACCGGGTGGGGTGGATCAGTGAGGGCGGCCTGGACTATCTCTGCCGCCGGCTGACGGTGCCGCCGGCGGAGGCGTACGGGGTGGCGACGTTCTATGCGATGTTCGCGGTACGTCCCCGCCCGGCGCAGGTCCTCCACGTCTGCACGGACCTGACCTGCGCGGCCCGGGGGTCGGCGGCGGTCACGGCGGGCCTGGAGGCCGAGGGTGTCGCCTTCGAACCGAGCCCGTGCCTGGGCCTGTGCGAGCGAGCTCCGGCGGCGCTGCTGGTACGGGCGGGGGCGGACGCGGCAGGCGCCGGGGCCGGCGGGACGTCGAGGCCCGCGCCCGGTACGTCGGGGCCCGCGCCCGGGACGTCGGGGCCTGCCCTGGGTCCGACGGGGCCAGCGTCCGATCCGCCGACGTCACCCCCCGGCCCGTCAGGGCCCTCCCCCGGTCCGTCGTCACCCGCCGGCCCCGGCACCTCGCTGCTCGGCGCGCTCAGCGGGCAGGAGCCGACAGCGGCCGGCACCCGGAACTCCGTCGCCCCGGGAGGCACGACCCGGGGCGACGGGCCCGCCGCCCCTGTTGTGCCCACGCACCGCACCCGTCTCTCCGTCGTCGTCGCTCCCGCCACGACCGTCGCGCTCGCCCGGGCGGCCCGGCACCCGGAGGCCGCCCCGTCCGAGCCGCCCGCCGTCATGGCCGTTCCACAGGCCGGGCATCCCGGGCTCACGCTCCTCGGGCGGGTCGGGGTCGTCGATCCGGGCAGCGTGGACGACTACCGGGCGCACGGCGGGTACGCGGCGCTGCGGCGGGCGTTCGCGCTCGGGCCCGCCGGGGTGATCCGGGAGGTCATGGAGTCAGGGCTCGTCGGACGGGGAGGGGCCGCGTTCCCGACGGGGCGGAAGTGGCAGGCGACGGCCTCGCAGCCCGATTCCCCCCACTACGTCGTGTGCAACGCCGACGAGTCCGAGCCAGGCACCTTCAAGGACCGCGTCGTGATGGAGGGCGACCCGTACGCGCTCGTCGAGGCGATGACCGTCGCCGGGTACGCCGTCGGGGCCCACCGGGGCTATCTGTACATCCGGGGTGAGTACCCCCGCGCGTACGAGAGACTCACCCACGCGATCGACGAGGCGCGCGCCCGTGGACTGCTCGGCGACGACATCCTCGGCAGCGGCTTCGCCTTCGACATCGAGATGCGGCGCGGCGCCGGCGCGTACATCTGCGGCGAGGAGACCGCCCTCTTCAACTCCATCGAGGGACATCGGGGCGAGCCCCGCTCCAAGCCGCCCTTTCCCGTCGAGAAGGGCCTGTTCGGCAAGCCGACGGCCGCGAACAACGTCGAGACGCTCGTCAACGTCCTGCCGATCCTCACCCAAGGCGCCGAGGCGTTCCGCGCCACCGAGACCAAGCTGTTCTGCGTCTCGGGCGACGTCGACCGGCCCGGGGTGTACGAGCTCCCGTTCGGGGCGACCCTCGACGAGCTCCTCGACCTCGCCGGAAGGCCGGACACGTTGCGGGCGGTGCTGCTCGGCGGGGCGGCGGGAGGGTTCGTCCGCCCGGACGAGCTGGACATCCCGCTCACGTTCGAGGGCACCCGGGCCGCCGGCACCACGCTCGGCTCCGGCGTGGTCCTCGTCCTCGACGAGTCCGTGGACCTGCCGCGGATCCTGCTGCGCATCGCCGAGTTCTTCCGCGACGAGTCCTGCGGCCAGTGCGTGCCCTGCCGGGTCGGCACGGTCCGCCAGGAGGAGGCGCTGCACCGCATCAAGGACCGTACGGGCGAGGCGGCGGCCGGTGACATCGCCCTGCTGCGCGAGGTCGGGCAGACCCTGCGCGACGCATCGATCTGCGGTCTCGGCCAGACCGCGTGGAACGCCGTCGAGTCCGCCATCGACCGTCTGGGGGTCTACAAGTGACCACGGTTCCCCTCGCCCCGCCCCGCCGCCTGCTGGAGTTCACGCTCGACGACACGCCCGTGCGTGTTCCCGAGGGCGCGACGATCCTCGACGCCTGCCGTACCGCCGGGAAGGAGGTGCCGACCCTGTGCCACGGCGACACGCTCACCCCGAAGAACGCCTGCCGGGTGTGCGTGGTCGAGGTCGAGGGCGCGCGGACCCTCGCCCCGGCCTGCTCGCGCCTCGCGGAGCCCGGGATGGTCGTCCGTACCGACACCGAGCGCACCCGGCACAGCCGGAAGGTCGTCCTGGAGCTGCTCGCCTCCTCGGTGGATCTCTCCACCACCCCGCGCGCCGCCGAGTGGATCAAGGAGTACGGGGCGGAGCCCGACCGCTTCGGCCCGGAGGCCCGCAGGCTCGGCGAGGAGCCGCGCGTCGACAACGACCTCTATGTGCGGGACTACGACAAGTGCATCCTCTGCTACAAGTGCGTCGACGCCTGCGGCGACCAGTGGCAGAACTCGTTCGCGATCTCCGTCACGGGCCGCGGCTTCGACGCCCGGATCGCCGTCGAGCACGACGGGCCGCTCACCGAGTCCGCCTGCGTGTACTGCGGGAACTGCATCGAGGTGTGTCCGACGGGCGCGCTGAGCTTCAAGCGCGAGTTCGACATGCGGGCGGACGGCTCCTGGGACGAGGAGGCGCAGACGGAGACGACGACGGTGTGCGCCTACTGCGGAGTGGGCTGCAACCTCACGCTGCACGTGCAGGACAATGAGATCGTCAAGGTCACCTCCCCGCACGACAACCCGGTGACCCACGGCAACCTCTGCATCAAGGGCCGCTTCGGCTTCCAGCACGTACAGAATCGGGTGTAGCGATCATGGGACGGGTGACCGAGCGACGACGGGTCCTGCGGATCCGCGGCGAGGCCGTGAACGAGCGCCCGGACACGCTGGTGGCCGAGGAGCCGCTGGAGATCCGGCTGAACGGCAAGCCGCTCGCGATCACGATGCGCACGCCCGGCGACGACTTCGCGCTCGCCGTCGGGTTCCTCGTCAGCGAGGGGGTGCTCGGCGCCGCGTCGGACGTACGGAACATCGTGTACTGCGCGGGCGCCAAGGACGACGGCACGAACACGTACAACGTGGTGGACGTGCAGCTGGCTCCCGGTGTCCCCGTCCCGGACATCACCCTGGAGCGGAACGTGTACACGACGTCGTCGTGCGGGCTGTGCGGCAAGGCCAGCCTGGACGCCGTAAGGACCACGGCGCGCTTCCCGATCGCCGACACTCCCCCGGTGCGGCTGGCCCCGGAGCTGCTGGCCCGCCTCCCCGACCGGTTGCGCGCGGCCCAGCGGGTCTTCGACCGGACCGGGGGCCTGCACGCGGCCGCGCTGTTCTCGGAGGACGGCGAGCTGCTCGACGTACGGGAGGACGTGGGCCGCCACAACGCGGTGGACAAGCTGGTGGGACGCGCCCTGACCGACGGGCGGCTGCCGCTGGACCGGGCGGTCCTGCTGGTCTCGGGCCGGGCCTCGTTCGAGCTGGCGCAGAAGGCCGTGATGGCGGGTATTCCGGTCCTCGCGGCGGTCTCGGCGCCGTCCTCGCTCGCCGTGGACCTGGCGGTCGAGACGGGCCTGACGCTGGTGGGTTTCCTTCGCGGGCCGGACATGAACGTGTACGCGGGCGAGCACCGGATCGCCCTCGGGGCGGCAGCCTCCCACGGCTGACCCCGGGGCCCGCCCGCCGCACGGGTCGGGCCACCGGCCGGCGGGGAGCGCCCCCTGCGCCGGCCGGCCCCGCGCCCCCCTGCACTCGCGCAGAACGATCGGGAGACAAGTGTCCACCCCCTCCTTATGGTGTAACTGCGCACCAGCGAGGGGGAACTGATGACGCAACAGATCTCTGTGGAATTACCGCGGTACCACAACGACGAGGCGACTCGGCTGCTCTGCGGGTACACGTATCTGAGCACGGAGTTCGCCGGGTCCGTGATCCAGGACCTCGTCGCCGAACGGCTCAGGGCGCACGGCCTCCCGCTCGGCGTCGATCTCGTGGCACTCGTCCGGCACGCCAGGGTGGCACGGCGTCTGCACGCGATCCGGGACGGCCTGCTGACGGTCTGCTGGCTCGTCCTGTGCTTCGCCCTGGTCGCCGCGGTCGTCGCGCTGACCGAACCGCTGGCTGTGCGGGGCGAGCGGCTGGGCGACTGTCTGCAGCTGGCAGGCTGCGGACTCCTCTCCGCGGTCGTGGTGGTCTTCGCCGCCGGTCTCGTCTGCCGGCGCGCGGCGCGCCGGATCCACCGGGGCGAGGTCTCGCCGCGCGAGGGGGCGGCGGCGGTCGCGTCCCGGGTCGAGGAGGAGCTCGACGGACCCGACGAGACGAACGTGGTGCCGTACGGGACGTCCGGCAAGGAGGAGCTCCCCTTCGTCGGCAGCGGCGTACGGATCAGCGAGACCGTGTGGCCGGGCATCGAGGTCGGCCGGCCCGCCAAGGACGACCAGGGTGCCGCGCTGCCGATGACCCCGTTCGACGCGGTCGAGCTGCACGCCTGTCTCATCGAGCGGCTGGCCGACGTCTCGGGGATCGAGGAACTGCGCGCTCGCAACCGTCTGTACGTCCAAGGGCATCAGGCACACGACCTCGGGGCCGAACTCCTGCCGGATCCGCTCCGGCGGCCACGGACCCGCATCGACCCCGGGCTGGTGGAGGCGGGCATCACGGAGAAGGAACGGGTGATGCGCACCTACCTCGCTCTGGACGTCGTCGGTGCCGGGGGTGCGTACGTCGTGACGATGTTCGTACGGGCCCGGCTCAGCCGGTCGCTGCTGTCCTGGGAGGTCTCGGCCTACGTCCTGCCGCCGTTGCACGCACTCTTCGACCAGGTGGCGAACCTGCCCCGGGGCCGGGTGGAGGAGGTCTGGCGGCTGATCGGGATCACCCTGTCGCAGCTCTGGAAGCTGCTGTCGCGGGCCCCGGTCCGGCTGCTGCGCCGGGTGAAGCAGCGCGTGCGCAACGCCTGGCGGTTGTGGTGGGACCGGCAGCGGATCCTGCACCGCAAGGGGCACTTCGACTACGGGACGGTCGGCAGTGTCCGGTCCTGGGCGGCGGACCTGGAACGGCTCGACTACCTCCAGCGGATGGACGTGCTGGACACCTTCCAGCGTCTCGAACAGGGGGTGCTGCTCACGACGGAGCAGTTCCTGAGGGAGCACAACGTGGACACGTCCGATTTCGAGCGGGCCCAGACCCTCATCACGCACCACTCGTACACCTTCAAGGGTGCGGTCGTGGGGCAGAACGTCTTCGGGAACTACGGGTCCAACATCGCCTCGGGGCCGGTCTCCGGGACTGCGAACGGCATCGGCCCGGCGGCCGGCGTCGGTGTCGGCCCGATGCCCACGCCGGCGCCCAGGCCCGGCGGCACCACACCATCACGCGGACGACAGGGGGACGCATGGGTACGTACAACTTCCACGGACCGGTCAGCGGACAGAACGTCTTCGGCGACCACGGACGCAATCAGGTCTTCCAGCGGGGCCCCTCGCCCGCCGACGCGATCCGGCTGGCCGCCGAGCTCGTGGCCCTGCTGCGTGCCGAGGGGGTGGGGCGGGAGGATGCCGCCGTGCTGCTCCACGGGGAGCTGGCGCGGGCCGCAGAGGAGGGCCGGCCCGTGGACGAGGGCCGGGCCCGCACCTGGCTGGGCACGATCCGGGACGGAGCCGCCGCGGGGAGCGGGGCGATCGGCCTGGTGACGTCGCTGGCTCAGGCGCTGGGGCTCTCCTAGCGGACTCGACGGCCGGTCGTCTCGGCCGGGGGGTCGATCATCTGGAGGGCCAGGGTGGGCGGGGGTTCGGCGATGCCCGGGCCGCCCGCCGTCGTCCAGGCGAGGATGTCGTCGAGGCAGTCGTCGTCCACGGTGAAGCCGATCCACGCGGCCCGGCCGCCGCGTCGGCGGCCCTCGGTGGAGGGCTGGACCACGACGATGTTGGCCTGCGCGCACGGGCCGAGGCAGTCGCTCGTACGGACCGACAGCCGGCCACCGGACTCGGCCGCGGCGCTGCGGAGCCTGGCGAGCTGGCCGGCGTGGTCGATGCCGGGGTTCTTGCGGGCGTCGCCGCAGCAGCAGCCCCGGCAGACGACGAGGGAGCAGGGGCGGGCGCCGTAGCGTATCGGGACGGGCGTCACGCGGGTCCCTCCAGGGTGATCGCGGCGACGGGGGCGACCGTGCCGAGACGTGGGAAGTCGAGCGCCACCGAGGCACGGTGCTCGTCGGCGGTGAACGCGGTCATGGCGTCCTCGGCGAAGACGGGTTCGTAGCCGAGGTCGCAGGCGGCGCGGGCGGTGGACTCGACGCCCAGGTTGGTGGCGATGCCGCCGAACACGACGGTGGTGACCGAGTGTTCGGCGAGGAGTTCGTGGAGCCCGGTGTCCTGGAAGCCGCCGATCGTCCGCTTGACGACGACATGGTCGCCGGCCTGGACGAGGGAGGGGACCAGCTCGCTGCCGGGCGGCTGGGTCCCGACGTTCGGCCGCTCGACCCTGATGTGGACGACGGGCGCGCCGGCGGCCCGGAACGTCCGGGCGAGCCGGGCGGCCGCGGCGACGACGTCGGTGCCGGAGCGGGGTGCGAGGGGCAGCGCGACGATGCGTTCCATCAGGTCGACGAGGACGAGCGCGGTGCGGCCGGGATCGAGTGCGGGCATGGGAGCACGGTAGCGGGCGCGGTGATCTTCACGGTGGGGGTGGGGATGTGATCCCGCCAACGGGAGGGGAGGTCGCGGGGCCCCTCGGCGGTGGCGTGGGCGGCGGGCCCGGCCGTCGCCTCAGCCCCTCGCCCCGGCGGCTTCCGCCGTCCTCGCGCCGTCCGCCGCCGGATCCGAGCTCGGGGCCACGTCCGGTGCCTGCTCCCGGGCCCGCCGCTTGGCGAGGACCGCGCAGACCATCAACTGCATCTGGTGAAAGAGCATCAGCGGCAGCACGGCGAGCGACGCCTGCGGCCCGAACAGCACGCTCGCCATCGGGAGCCCCGCTGCCAGGCTCTTCTTCGAGCCCGCGAACTGGATGGCGATCCGGTCGGCCCGGTCGAATCCCAGCCGCTTCGCCCCGTACCAGCTCAGCGTGAGCATCAGCGCGAGCAGGACCGCCTCGACGGCCAGCAGGAGTCCGAGCCGGTCGGGGGTGACCAGGTGCCAGATTCCGGCGACCATGCCGTGGCTGAAGGCCGTGTACACGACGAGCAGGATCGAGCCCCGGTCGACGTATCCGAGCGCCTTCTTGTTCCTGGTCAGGAACGGGCCCACCCAGCGGCGCAGCAGCTGGCCCGCCACGAACGGCACGAGGAGCTGGAGCACGATCTTCATCAGCGAGTCGCCGGAGAAGCCGGCCGCGCCGCCCCCGATCAGCGCCCCGGCGAGCAGCGGGGTCAGCACGATCCCGGCGAGGGAGGAGAAGGAGCCCGCGCAGATCGCCGCGGGCACATTGCCGCGTGCGATCGAGGTGAAGGCGATCGAGGACTGGATGGTGGAGGGCACCAGGCACAGGAAGAGGAGGCCGCTGTAGAGAGGGGGCGTGAGAACGGCCGGTACCAGTCCCTTCGCCGCGAGTCCGAGGAGCGGGAAGAGGAGGAAGGTGCAGGCGAGGACCGTGAGCTGGAGCCGCCAGTGCTTGATTCCGTCGAGCGCCTCGCGGGTGGAGAGCCGGGCGCCGTAGAGGAAGAACAGCAGGGCGATGGCCGCCGTCGAGGCCCCGTCGGCGGCCGTGGCCGCGGCGCCGGAGGCGGGCAGCAGGGCTGCGAGGCCGACCGTTCCGAGCATCGCCAGGATGAACGGGTCGATCGGCAACCAGGACGGGAGGAGGGTCGTGCGGCGGCTCATGTGCTCCACTGCCTTCGGACGGGGTCGTTCCCTCCCCATCCTGCTCCCTCGCGCGGACATCGGGAATCCCGTACAGCGCTCTGACTGCCATCGCGAATCGTGATGACCGCGCTACGGTGGACGGGTGTACGACCCCTCACAGCTGCGGACCTTTCTCGCGGTCGCCCAGACGCTGAGCTTCACGCAGGCCGCGCGCCGGCTCGGCGTGCGGCAGTCGACCGTGAGCCAGCACGTTCGGCGCCTGGAGGAGGCGACCGGGCGTCCGCTCTTCACCCGGGACACCCACAGCGTGGAGTTGACGGAGGACGGCGAGGCGATGCTCGGCTTCGCCCGGACGATCCTCCAGGCCCATGAGCGGGCCGCGGCCTTCTTCACCGGGACCCGGCTACGGGGCCGGCTGCGCTTCGGCGCCTCGGAGGACTTCGTCGTGACGCGGCTGCCCGAGATCCTGGAGTCCTTCCGGCGCGAGCACCCCGAGGTGGATCTGGAGCTGACGGTCGAGCTGTCGGGGACGCTGAACGCCCGGCTCGAGGCGGGACGCCTCGATCTCATCCTCGCCAAGCGGCGCGCCGAGGAGAGCGGGGGCGAGCTGGTCTGGCAGGACTCGCTGATCTGGATCGGCTCCCCGCGGCTGCGCCTGGACCCGGACCGGCCTGTTCCGCTGATCGTCTTCCCGCCGCCCGGGATCACCCGCTCCCGGGCCCTCGAAGCGCTGGAGGCGCACGGCCGGGCGTGGCGGATCGCTTGTACGAGCAGCAGCCTGAGCGCGAACATCGCGGCGGCCCGCGCCGGGCTCGGCGTCATGGCCCACACGCGTGGCCTGGTTCCGCCCGGCCTGACCAGGCTCCCGGCCCGGGCGGATCTGCCGGAGCTCGGCGATGTCGACTTCGTCCTGCGCAAGGGCCGGCGGCGCGGGCCGTCCCAGGAGGCGGCCGACGCCCTGGCCGCGGCGATCCTGGCGGGCGGCGACCGCCTGCACCGGCCGCACACGCCGAGCTGACGACGTGCGGGAAAAGCGGTCAGGGGCGGCCCTTGATCTTCTTCGTCGTGCGAGGGGATCCGGTCCGGAGCCACCCGGGCTTCCGCCCGGATCGTGGGTGGCCGGTACAGATTCCGTGTGCCCGGTACAGATTCCGTGGAGATTCGGGACCGCCCTGCTTACTCGCCAGTCAGTAACCCGCCCCGATCACCCGCCACTTACCCGCTCCCCCTCGCCTGACCTGTGAGAACACCCAATGTCCCGGCTTGGTGAAGGCCCTCCCGCCCGCCAGTCGGGTGGGGTACCGTCACCCGCGCCGTACGGAGAGCGACAACGAGCGGGCGAGGAGCAGGTCATTGCGCGAGTTCACCGTGCCGCCCGTCGAGGCGGCGCCTCAGGTCGGTGGTCTGGCGGACGCGGTGTTCGATCACGCCGAGCGGACCCCGGACCGGGTCACGTTCGGGCGCAAGGACGCCGCGGGGCAGTGGCAGGACGTGACGGCGGCGCAGTTCAGGGACGAGGTGCTCGCTCTCGCGAAGGGGCTGATCGCGCACGGCGTACGGTTCGGCGACCGGGTCGCCATCATGGCCAGGACCCGCTACGAATGGACCCTGTTCGACTTCGCGCTGTGGACGCTGGGCGCGCAGTCGGTGCCGATCTATCCCACGTCCTCCGCCGACCAGGTCTACTGGATGCTGCACGACGCCGAGGTCACCGCCTGCGTCGTGGAGCACGAGGACCACGCCATGACGATCGGTTCGGTGATCGACCGGCTGCCGCGGCTCCAGCGGCTGTGGCAGCTGGACGCGGGTGAGGGTGCGGTCGCCGAACTGGTCGCGGCCGGCGCGGAGATCGACGAGGACATCGTGCAGCGCCACCGGCGGGCGGTGACGCCTGAGTCCGTGGCGACGATCATCTACACCTCGGGCACCACGGGCCGCCCCAAGGGCTGCATCATCACGCACTCCAACTTCATGTTCGAGACGGACATGCTGGTCGGGCGCTGGGAGCCGGTCTTCCATTCCAAGCCGGGCGACGAGGCCACGACCCTGCTCTTCCTCCCGCTCGCCCATGTCTTCGGGCGGATGGTGGAGGTCGCGGCGGTGCAGAGCGGGGTGAAGCTGGGCCACCAGCCGGTGCTCGCGGCGTCCGAGCTGCTGCCCGACCTCGCCGCGTTCCGGCCGTCGTTCATCCTGGCCGTGCCCTACGTCTTCGAGAAGGTCTTCCACGCGGCCCGCCGCAAGGCGGAGAGCGAGGGGAAGCTGGGCCCCTTCGACAAGGCCGTGGACGTGGCGGTCAAGTACGCCGAGGCGATGGAGCAGAAGGCGTTCGGGCTCGGCCCCGGCCCGTCCGCGGGGCTGCGGATGCAGCACCAGTTCTTCGAGAAGATGGTGTACGGGAAGGTCCGCGACGCGATGGGCGGGCGGGTCCGGCACGCGATGTCGGGCGGCTCGGGCATGGACCGTCGGCTCGGGCTCTTCTTCGAGGGTGCGGGGGTGACGGTGTTCGAGGGGTACGGCCTGACCGAGTCCTCGGCGGCCGCGACCGCGAATCCGCCCGAGCGCACGAAGTACGGGACGGTGGGGCAGCCGGTCCCGGGCACGACGGTGCACATCGCGGAGGACGGGGAGGTGTGGCTGCACGGCGGCCAGATCTTCTCCGGGTACCTCAACAATCCGCAGGCCACCTCCGCCGTCCTCAACGACGGATGGCTGGCCACCGGGGATCTGGGGATGCTCGACGAGGAGGGCTATCTGACGATCACCGGGCGGAAGAAGGAGATCCTGGTGACCTCGGGCGGCAAGAGCGTGTCGCCGGCCGGCCTCGAGGAGCGGGTGCGGTCGCACCCGCTGATCGCGCAGTGCATCGTGGTGGGCAACGACCGGCCTTACATCGCCGCGCTGGTGACGATGGATCAGGAGGCGGTGGAGCACTGGCTGGCGATGCAGGGGCGGCCGCCGCTGCCGCCGGCCGAGCTGGTGCGCGACCCGAGCCTGGAGACCGAGATCCGGCGGGCGGTGGTGGCGGCCAACACACTGGTCTCGCAGGCCGAGTCCATCCGGACCTTCCGGATACTGGCGCACCCGTTCAGCGAGGAGCACGGGCTGCTCACGCCCTCCCTCAAGCTGAAGCGCAAGGCGATCGAGAAGGTGTACGCGACGGAGGTCGAGGCGCTGTACGGCTGATCGCGGCGCACGGACCCGGCGACCGTCCGGTCCGCGCCAAACCTGGCTGACGCATCATCAATTGACGGTGCATCAGTTATTGACGGTTCATCAGCACGGTCACAGAATGCGGTCACCCCGACGGAGGGATCGCCCGTGCCTCGACCGTTGCGCACCATCGCCGCCGCCTTCGCCCTGCTTCTCGTCACCGCCTGCAACTCCGCTTCCAGCGGCGGGAGTACGCCCACCTCCTCCGCACGCGGAGTCACCGCCGACACGATCAAGGTCGGCGGCATCGTCTCCATGACCACCGCGAGCGGCTACTCCAAGAAGGACACCGACCTCGGCGCCAAGGCGCGCTACGACCGGGCCAACGCCGAGGGCGGTGTCAACGGGCGGAGGATCGACTACCTGGGCGCCGAGGACGACGGCCAGGACCCCGCCCGGAACCTGGCGGCGGCCCGCAAACTCGTCCAGCAGGACAAGGTGTTCGCCGTCTCCCCCATGAGCTCGGTCACCTTCGCCGGAGCGGACTTCCTCAACGGCCAGAAGGTGCCCACCGTGGGCTGGGGCACGCTCCCCTCGTTCTGCGGTCCGGCGTACATCTACGGCTTCAACGGCTGCCTCGTACCGACCCCGGGCGGCACCCTCAACCAGACCTGGCCCGAGGGGCTCGCCACCGTCCTCGGCGGGGCGCGCGGCAAGTCGGTGGCGCTGATCGCCGGCGACAACGACGCCGGAAAGTTCGGCATCCGTACCTTCACCCAGGGCTTCAGGGCGGCCGGCTTCCAGGTCTCGTACGCCAAGGCCGCGGTGCCCGCGACCTCGATGCCCAGCGACTGGTCCGCGTACACGAAGGAGATCCTGCGCTCGGGCCCCGGCGGCGGCGCGCCCGACGCCGTCGTCTCCGTGATGCAGACCCCGTACAACATCGGCCTGTTCACCGCGCTCAAGCGGTCCGGCTACAAGGGTGTCATCTCCGACCCGACCGACTACGACCCGGGGCTGCTGGCCAAGGACGCGACGCGGCAGGCGCTCGACGGGGTGCACGTACTGCTGCAGTTCCAGCCGTTCGAGGCGGACAGTCCCGCGATGCGCCGGTTCAAGGAGGACATCGGGAAGGCCGCGGGAGGGAAGGACGTACCGCTCAACATGCACATGCTGACCGGCTACATGAGCGCCGATCTCTTCCTCTCGATCGCCGAGAAGGCTGGCAAGGACCTGACCGTCGAGTCCTTCCAGAAGGCGGCGAACGGCTTCTCCGACACCGGGACGCTCGTGGGCGACCGCGCCGAGCCCAAGGGGCAGAAGGAGAGCTTCGGCTGCGGGGCGCTGGTGCGGCTGAAGAACGGGCGGTACGAGGTGGCCGTGCCCTTCAAGTGCTATCCGCCGATCCCCTTCGGCTGAGGGGCGCCTCGCGTGGGTGACCTGCTGGGCTTCGTGCTGAGCGGTCTGGTCTCGGGCGCGCTGTACGCGCTGCTCGCGACCGGGCTCGTGCTGTCGTACTCCGCCTCCGGACTCTTCAACTTCGCGCACGGCGCCACCGCCTATCTGTGCGCGCTGACCTTCTACGAGCTCCACTCCGGCTTCGGCTGGCCCGCCGTACCGACGGCGCTGCTGCTCGTCTGCGTCGTCGCGCCCGCACTGGGCTGGGGACTGGACCGGCTGATGTTCCGGAAGCTGGCCCGGGTCGGCGAGACGGCACAGATCGTGGCCACGATCGGTCTGCTGGTCGCGCTGCCGGCGGCCGGTCTCTGGGTCGTCGAGCTCCTGGAGCGGGCCGGCGCCCCGGTCCAGCCCGCCGAGAACCAGTTCGGGCTGCCCGGTGTCGGCCCGAGCCCGGCGGTGTCCTGGCAGCCCCTCGACGGCGTCGGCATCGACTCCGACCAGCTGATCACCTGGATCGCGACGGCGCTGGTCGCGGCCGGGCTGTGGGTGCTGATGCGGCACACCCGGCTCGGGCTCCGGCTGAGGGCCGCCGTCGACAACCGCTCCCTGACCGAGCTGCGGGGCATCAGCGCGGACCGGCTGTCCTCGATCGCGTGGATGCTGTCGTCGGGCCTCGCGGGCCTCGCCGGGGTCCTGGCGACCCCGCTCCTCGGGCTCTCCGCCCACGACTACACGCTGTTCCTGTTCGTCTCCGCGACCGCGGCGGTGCTCGGGCGCTTCGTATCGGTGCCGCTCGCGTTCGCGGGCGGCCTCGGGCTCGGGGTGCTGCAGAACCTCGTGGCCGGGTACGCGTCGTTCGCCGAGGACATCACCGGGTTCCGTACCGCGGTGCCGTTCCTGATCCTCTTCGGCGGCCTCGTCGTCCTGGCGCGGCGCCGGCGCGCGGCGGGCACCGCCGCCGCGGATCCGCCACCGGTCGACTATCTCGCCGGAAAGGGCCGGGGCCGCCGGTGGGGCGTGTGGGTCGTCGCCGGCGGGCTGCTCGCCACGGCGTTCTACACGGTGACCACACCGTTCTGGAGCGGAATCCTGGCCCAGGGTCTCGCGATCGGGCTGGTCTTCATGTCGTTCACGGTGGTCACGGGCCTCGGTGCGATGGTGTCGCTCGCCCAGGCGACGTTCGTGACGGGCGCGGCACTGGTGGCGGGGCTACTGATGAGCCGTGGCTGGCCCTTCGTGGCCGCGGCGGCGGTCGGCACGGCCGCGGCCGCGCTGCTCGGCGCGGTGGTCGCGCTGCCCGCTCTGCGGCTGGGGGGCCGGTCGCTGGCGCTGGCCACGCTGGCCCTCGCGTTCCTGGCGGACCAGGTGCTGTTCCAGGTGGGGTGGTTGCGGAACGGGGACACGGGCTGGGAGATCCCGCGCCCCGTCCTCGGCCCGGTGGACCTCGGCGACGACCGGGCGCTGGGGGTGGCTCTGGTCCTGCTGTGCGCGGCGGTCGTGTGGCTGCTCACCTGGCTGCGCGGCTCCCGGTGGGGCCGGGCGGTCCTGGCGGTCCGCTCGGCACCGGAGGCCGCGTCCGCGTCGGGGGTTTCGGTGGTGCGGACGAAGCTCCTGGTCTTCACGGTGTCGGCGGCCCTCGCGGGCTTCGGTGGCGTGCTGTACGCCTCGTACAACACCCGGATCACGGCGACGGACTTCACGGCGATGACCGGTCTGGTGTGGCTGGCGGTGGTGGTCGCGGCGGGGGTGCGGCGGCCGCAGTTCGCGGTGGTGGCCGGGCTGGTCTTCGCGGTGGTCCCGCATCTCATGGCGACGTACGTGACGGAGTCCGCGCACCTGCCGGTGATCCTCTTCGGCCTGGCGGGCCTGGCCCTCGCGAACGACCCGGACGGGTACTGCGCGGCCCTGCCGTCCCGTCGAGCCGCCCGCCGGGACGGCAGGGCACGGGGAGGCTCCCGTCGGCCGGAGAGCACGGGCCTCACGCCGGGCGGGCTGCCCGCCCCGCGCGCGGGGCGGGCGGCCGGGACGACGGGACCACCGGCTCGCGCGGCGCGGGCCGGGGGTGCCGCAGGGACGGCGGCGGCCGGGCTTGCGACGGGCGCCGGGCTGACGACGGACGCACCGCCTCGCGCGCCGCGGGCCGGCGACTCAGAGGGGGCGGAGGCCACCGCGCGGGCCGCGGAGCCGTCCGGCGTCGGCGCCAAGGTGACGACCCCGGCAGCCGCCGCGTCGCCGCCCGCGCTCGAACTGCGCGGCATCCACGCAGGCTACGGCGGCGCTGCCGTGCTGCACGGGGTGGATCTCGGGGTGCGCGCCGGGGAGACGCTGGTGCTGCTCGGACCGAACGGGGCCGGGAAGTCCACCGTGTGCCGCCTGGCCGCGGGCCTCCTGCGGCCCACCGAAGGGCATGTACATGTACGAGGGGAGGACGCCGACCGCGACACGGCGGTCGCCCGTGCCCGGCGCGGGGTGCGGCTCGCACCCGAGGGGCGGGGGATCTTCGCCGGGCTCTCCATCGAGGAGAACCTGGCCCTCCAGCTACCCGCGCCCGAGGACCGCGACGCGGTCTACACCCGCTTCCCAGCCCTCGCCGCCCGTCGCTCCGTCGCCGCCGGCTCCCTCTCCGGCGGCGAGCAGCAGCTCCTCGCGCTCGCCCCGCTCCTCCACCGCCCGCCCGCCGTCCTCGTCGCCGACGAACCCTCCCTCGGGCTCGCGCCCCGCCTCGTGGACGAGGTCTTCCGCCTCCTCACCGAGCTGCGGGCGAGCGGCACGGCGCTGCTCCTGGTCGAGGAGAAGGCGGCCGAGGTGCTCGGCATCGCCGACACCGTCGCCTATCTCGCGCAGGGCGGGATCGCCTGGTACGGGCCGCGCTCCGAGGTGGACACGGACCGGCTCGCCGACGCCTACCTGGGAACGGGGGTCCGCCGATGACAGGTGCGGTGCTCCACGCGGCCGGGATCGACGTCCGCTTCGGCGGCGTCCACGCCCTGCGCGACGTGACGATCTCCGTACGCCCCGGTGAGGTCTGCGGCCTCATCGGGCCGAACGGCGCCGGCAAGACCACGCTCTTCGACGTCCTGTCCGGGATCCGGCGGCCGGACGGCGGATCCATCGCGTTCGCGGGAGAGGACATCACCCGCCGCTCCCCCGTGTGGCGGGCCCGCCACGGCATCCGCCGGACCTTCCAGCGCCAGCAGCTCTTCGGACAGTTGACGGTGACCGACAACCTGGTGGTGGCCCAGGACTGGCGGCCGGGCGGGACGCGCCGCCATCGGGAGCGGGCCGCCGCCGTGCTCCGTGAGTGCGGGCTCGACGCGCTCGCGGAGTCGTATGCCGGGGCGCTGCCCGTCGGGCAGGCCCGCATGGTCGAGCTCGCCCGGGCGCTCGCCGACCCGCCCCGCGTACTCCTCCTCGACGAGCCGGCCTCCGGCACGACCGCCGAGGAGCGCCGTCAACTCGCCGCCGTCGTCCGGCACATGGCCGAGGAGGAGAACTGCGCGGTGCTGCTGGTCGAGCACAACGTGGCCTTCGTGATGGAGCTGTGCGCACGCGTGGTGGTCCTGGACCTCGGCCGGGTCCTCGCCGAGGGGACGGCCGCCGAGGTGCGTGCGGACCCGGCCGTGCGGGAGGCCTATCTCGGCGCGGCGCCCGGCATGGTTCCCGACGCCGTTCCCGGGGTACATCCGCAGACGCCTCCGGGCTCCGAGGAATGCCATGGGGTCTGAGATGGTTGACCGTGGGAGTACCACCCGACGACGTTAGGATCGACCGCACGTGAGCACGGACAACAAGGTCCCTTCCCTCACCCTGAACAACGGCGTGGAGATGCCGCAGCTCGGATTCGGTGTCTGGCAGGTGCCGGACGACGAGGCGACGCGCGCGGTGACCACGGCTCTGGAGGCGGGCTACCGCTCCATCGACACCGCCGCGATCTACCAGAACGAGACGGGCACCGGAAAGGCGATCGCCGCGTCCGGCGTCGCTCGCGAGGAGCTTTTCGTCACCACGAAGCTCTGGAACAGCGAGCAGGGCCACGACTCGACCCTGCGCGCCTTCGACGCCTCCCTCGACAAGCTGGGTCTGGACTACGTCGACCTGTACCTGATCCACTGGCCGGTGCCCACGAAGGACGCGTACGTCGACACGTACCGCGCGTTCGAGAAGATCTACGCCGACGGCCGGGCGAAGGCGATCGGTGTCTCCAACTTCCTTCCGGAGCACCTGGAGCGGCTGATCGGCGAGACCTCGATCGTCCCCGCCGTCAACCAGATCGAGCTGCACCCGCACCTCCAGCAGGCGGCGTCGCGCGAGGCCCACGCCGCGCACGGCATCGCCACCGAGGCCTGGTCGCCGCTGGGGCAGGGCAAGGGCCTCCTGGAGGTTCCGGCGATCGTCGCCGTCGCGCAGAAGCACGGCCGCACCCCGGCCCAGGTGGTGCTGCGCTGGCACCTGCAGGTGGGGAACGTGGTGATCCCGAAGTCGGTGACCCCGTCCCGTATCCAGGAGAACATCGACGTGTTCGGCTTCGAGCTGGACGCCGAGGACATGGCCGCGATCGCCGTCCTCGACGAGAACCGGCGTCTCGGGCCGAACCCGGCCGAGTTCAACGTCGGCGCCTGAGCGCGCGGAGGGCCGGCCCGGTATCGGGCCGGCCCTCTCCCATGCCCCGGTGGTCGACCGCCCCGGTGGCCGGCCACGGACAAGGAGTACGGACAGTGAGCGGTTCGCCCGCACCGGTCGAAGAGGGCCTCTACCGGGTACGGAACGTGGCCAGCGGGCTGCTCCTGGAGGTGTACCAGGGCTCGACCCGCAGCGGCGCGAACGTCCAGCAGGGCAAGGAGAACGGTTCACCCGGCCAGCACTGGCACATCACGGCCGTCCCGAACGGCAGCGGCCTCTACCACCTGGTCAACGTGGCCGGCGGCAAGCGGCTCGACGTGGCGAACGCCTCGACGGAGAACGGCGCCAACGTCCAGCAGTGGAAGGCGAACAACTTCGGCGCGCAGGAGTGGATCATCGAGCAGGACCTCCAGTCGCCCGGGACGGTCGCGCTGGTGAGTTTCATCAGCGGACTGCTCCTGGAGGTCGAGGACGGCTCGATGGACGACGGCGCCAATGTCCGGCAGTGGGAGGACACCGACTCGCCGTCCCAGTGGTGGCGTTTGGAGCCGGTGTCCTGACCCTCGGGGCGCCGCTCAGCCCTTGCGGGCGGTGTGGACGGTCGAGGCCGACAGATGGAAGAGGTCCGTGCGCCGGTGCAGGGAGAGCGGGTCCGCCGGGTCGAGCAGCCGGTCGAGGGCGGCCGCGTCCACGGCGTCGACCCGCTCACCGATCGGGTGCCGAAGGCGCGTGAAGTGGGCGACGACCCCCTCACGTACGACGGCGGGCACGGGGGCCGGGACGTCGGTGAGGAACGAACGGGTGCCGCTGGGGGTGAGGCCCGCGGCCCCGAGCAGCGCCCGCCAGTCGTCCGGCTCGTCCTTGCTGTCCGGCAGTTCGGCCCGCATCTCGGCGAACCAGTCGGCGTGCGCGGCCTCGATCCGGGTCTCCAGGCCGGACCGGCCGAAGCCTATGTTCGCGGGCAGATGACGGGCGTAGAGCCCGCCCTCGACGAGGGCGATCAGACCTCCGGGCCGCAGCAGGCCGGCGAAGGCGGCGAGGGCGGCCCGCTGGTCGCCGATGTGGTGGGTGGAGTTGCCGGCCCAGATCAGGTCGGCATCGCCCAAGGAGTCGAAGTCCGCCGGGAGTTCGGCGCGCAGGGTGGTGACCCGGCCTGCCAGGCCGCGGGCCTCGGCGCGGCCACGGGCGATCTCCAGGAGCTCCGGGGACGCGTCCACGGCGACCACTTCCGCGGCCGGGAAGGCCTCGGCGAGCAGGGTGGACACGACACCGGGGCCGCTGCCGACGTCGAGGATCCGGCGGACGCCGACGGCCGGGACGAGCTCGCCGAGCCACGCGGCGGCCCGGGTGTAGAGGGGGCTGTGGAGTTCGGCCTGGCGCTCCATGAGCGGTGCCATCGCGGCCCAGTCGAGGTGCGTGCTGTGGTGGTGAGTCATGGTGCCAGCCTGCGTCCGGCCCCCGGGAAACGCGAGAAAAGTTGCCGTTCCGGCAACGGATTCACTCCCGTCGGCGGTGCTCCTGCGGGCTGACCCCCCGTACCCGCTTGAACGAGGCACTGAGCGCGAACGCGCTGCTGTAGCCCACCTGCCGGGCCACGGACTCGATGGTCGCGTCCGTCTCGCGCAGCAGATCGGCGGCGAGCGCGAGGCGCCAGCCGGTGAGGTACGCCATCGGCGGCTCGCCGACGAGCTCGGTGAACCGGCGCGCGAGTCCGGCCCGCGACGCGCCCGCCCCGGCCGCCAGCGAGGCAACGGTCCAGGGGTGGGCCGGGTCGTTCTGGAGCAGCCTCAGGGCCGGGCCGACGACGGGGTCGGCCATGGCGCGGTACCAGGCGGGGGCCTGTGCCCCCGGCCGGGAGAACCAGGCCCGGACCGCGGCGATCAGGAGCAGGTCGAGGACCCTGTCCAGAACGACGCTCTGCCCGGGTTCGTCGCGGGAGATCTCCTCGTCCAGGAACGGCATGAGGGGGCAGTTCCACACGTCGGCGGGCAGGTGCAGCAGCTCCGGCAGCGCGTCGAGCAGCCGCCGGCTGACCTCGCCGTCCATCTGGTAGGTGCCGACGAGCACGGTGGTGGAGCCGTCGAGGGCGTTGCCCCAGCTCCGTACGCCGAGGTGCATGGCTTCGGCGAGCGGTTCCCCCCTCAGGGTGGTGCAGACGCCGCCGGGGCCGATCACCGCCCGCGGCGGGGCGTCCGGGGCGTCGGCGACGATGTACGGCTCGGGGCCACGGGCGATGGCGATGTCGCCGGGCCGCAGCAGGACGGGCTCGCTCCGCGCGGGAACGATCCAGGCCTCGCCCTCGGTGACGCACATCAGGCAGAGCGGTGCGCGGTCCTCGATCCGTACCGACCACGGCGGCTCCATGATCATCCGGAGCAGGAAGGCCCCTTTGGCCCGCGGTCCGTCGAGGAGTCCGGCGAGAGCGTCCATGAACGCCAAGCCTAGACGGACGCGTATGGGAGTGAGTCTGTGGAGCATGGGAAAGAGGCCGCGGGCCCGCGAGTCTTGAGGACATGACGACGAACACGAACGACACGCAGACGGTTCTGGTGACGAGCGCGACCGGCAAGACGGGCCGGCGGGTGGCGGAGCTCCTCGCGGCCCGCGGCGCGACCGTCCGGGCGGGCTCGCGCTCCGGTACGACCCGCTTCGACTGGGAGGACGTGAGCACCTGGGCTCCGGCGCTGCGGGGCGCGGACGCCGCGTACGTGAGCTACTACCCGGACCTCGCCGCGCCGGGCGCGGTGGAGGCGATGCGGACCCTCGGCGAACTGGCCGTGGCGAACGGGGTGCGGCGGCTGACGCTGCTGTCCGGGCGCGGCGAGCCCGAGGCGGTCCACGCGGAGGAGGCGCTGCGCGAGTCCGGGGCGGAACTGACCGTCGTACGGGCCTCGTTCTTCGCGCAGAACTTCAACGAGGGCGCGATGGCGGAGGGCGTCGCGGCGGGCACCATCGCGTTCCCGGCGGGCGACACGGCCGAGCCGTTCATCCACGCCGACGACCTGGCGGAGGTGATCGTCGAGACCCTGGACGGCGACGGCCACGCGGGGCTGGTCCATGAGGTGACCGGTCCGCGGCTGCTGACCTTCGCGGAGGCGGCCGCGGAGATATCCCGCGCCTCGGGCCGTGAGGTCACGTACGTCCCGATGAGCGAGAGCGAATACGCCTCCCTGCTCCAGCGGTTCGGGCTGCCCGAGCCGGACGCGCAGTGGCTCTCGGGGCTCTTCTCGATGCTGCTCGACGGCCACAACGCGTCGGTGACGGACGGGGTGAAGCGGGTCCTGGGCCGCGAGCCGCGCGACTTCGCGGCCTTCGCGACGGAGGCGTGGCAGGCGCCGGGGGCGTAGCTCCGTGGCGGGCCGCCACGGCCACACCATGGGGCGGTGGCGTTCGCGCTCGACGGCGGCGGGCCGTGGGTCACGAACCGGGGTGCCGAACTGGGGTGACGCGCCGGGTGAGGGACTTCAGTCGCGTCCGAGAGGCCGCCGGTAGGACACCAGCCGGTATTCGGGGTCGTCACGGGGGCGGTCCTGGTCCGGCAGCGCGGCGAGTTCGGCCATGAGCGCGGCCGTCGTGTCCGGGGCGCCGCCGAACCACGAGGCGAAGTAGCCGCGGCGCAGCTTCTCCACGGTGCCGCGAGGGGTGTTGCCCTGGTCGTGGCCGGTGAAGCGGGTGGCGCCGGCCGCTTCGAGGCCGAGCGCGGACGCGTGGGCCGCGACCCGGTCGGCCCGGTCGGAGCTCTTCTCGTACGAACGGTGAGGGGCGAGGACGGCGTCGATGTCGCTGCCGACGTCGTGGGCGGCGTCCTTGTCGACCGTGGCTATCAGGACGCCGCCTGGCCGCAGCACACGGGCGGCCTCGGCGACGATCGCGTCCGAGAACGGGACCAGGTGCAGCAGCCACACGGCGCTGACCGCGTCGACGGAGGCGTCCGGGAGAGGCAGCCGCCGGGCGTCGGCGAGAACGACCCCGCCCGGTAGGCGCCGCCCTGCCTTGTGGGCCATCCCGGGCGCGGCGTCGGCGCCGTACACGCGCAGGCCCGGCCGGGTGAGCCGCTCGGTGACGAGACCGGTGCCGCAGGCGAGGTCCAGCAGCGTGCCGGCGCCGGGCGGGACCAGGCGCAGGACGGCGTCCGCCGCCGCCCGCGCGCGGGGCACACCGCCGCGCGTCTCGTCGTAGCGGTCCGCCTCGGCGTCGTAGTCCAGCAAGGTCTCCCCCATGCCGGAGAGCCTAATTGGTGGAGGGTCAGCTCGCCCCGTGCCCGGGAGCGATGGTCTCGACCCGGGTGGCCAGCTCGAAGTCCTTCTCCGTGACGGCGGGTCCGGCGGAGTGGGTGTTCACGGACACGGCGACGGTGTTGTAACCCAGCGTCAGATCGGAGTGGTGGTCGAGCTCCTGCTGGATCTGCGCCACGTGGACGACCATCGCGGTGGCCGCGAAGTGGTCGCCGAGACGGTAGGTGCGGGTGATCCGGTCCTCCGTCAGGGACCAGCCGGGGAGCTCTCGCAGGCGGTCCTCGATCTCCTTCTGCGACAGCGGCTCTGTGGGCATGTCCGTACTCCCTCCGGTCGGGGTTGCTGACCGTGACGATACGGTCCCGGGGACTCGATACCCGGGCCGACACCTGGGATACCGTCGGGGCATGACAACAGTCGCGACGGACCGGGGAGTAGGGCCGCTGTTGCGCGGCTGGCGCGAACAGCGGCGGCTGAGCCAGTTGGAGCTGGCGCTGCGGGCGGATTCCTCGGCCCGCCACATCTCCTTCATCGAGACGGGTCGCGCCCGGCCGAGCGAGGAGATGATCCTGCGCCTCGCCGAGCACCTGGACGTGCCGGTCCGGGAGCGCAACGCGCTGCTGCTCGCGGCCGGGTACGCCCCGCGGTACCAGGAGTCGACGCTCGACGACCCGCGGCTGGAAACCCTGCGGGAAGGGATCGAACAGCTGCTGCGCGGGTACGACCCGTATCCGGCGCTCGTCGTGGACGGCGCGTACACGGTGGTGGCGGCGAACGAGAGCATCGGCGTGCTGCTGTCCGGCGTGGCGGAGCATCTGCTCACCCCGCCGCTGAACGCGATGCGGATCACGCTGCATCCGGACGGGCTCGCGCCGCGGATCAGGAACCTCCGGGAGTGGCGGGGCCATCTGCTGGCTCAGATGGAGCGGCAGATCGCCCTGTCCCGCTCGGAGCCGCTGCGGAGGCTGTACGAGGAGGTGGCGGCTTACCCGCTGCCGTCGGGCACCACGGACCCCGACGACCGGGAGGACCCGGAGTCGTACCCGTACTTCGCGTTGCCGCTGCGGATCGAACACGACGGGCGGGTGCTGTCGTTCGTGTCGTCGATCTCGACCTTCAACACCCCGATGGACGTGACGGTCGCCGAGCTGGCCATCGAGACGCTGCTCCCGGCCGACCCGGCGACGGTCTCGTACCTGCGGTCGCTCAGGGGGTAGTGGCGCGCAGGGCCGACCACTGGAGTCCGGCGAACCCGGCGACGACGGCGGCCTGCATCGGGACCCAGACCAGCCCGGCGGTGGAGGGCTCCAGCCAGGCGACGAGGGCGACGACGCTCAGGACGGCCCAGAGGGCGTTGATGTCGATCACGAGCTTGACGCCGAGGGCGGGCGGCTGCGCGCGGCCCGCGAGCCAGGCGACACCCGCCGCGTACAGGGTGAGGAGAAGGCCGAGTTCGAGCAGCAGTCCGGAGTCGATACCGAGCAGCTCGCCCAACGGCCCGGAGGCGGCGAGGTAGGCGAGGCCGTTGCCGCCGGTGACGACGGCGTCGAGCGCGAGGAACCGGCGCACCATCGACTGCGGCTGGGTGGTGCGGGAGAGACCGGCGAGCAGGGCCTGGGACATGACGGATCACCCTCCGTGGGGATGGGTCTGCGGGTAGGTGGGACCGGAACTCGGCCGGAGTGCGCCGCCCGAGTCCCGATGAACACCACGATGCCGCCGCGCTCGGCGCGGGTCGATTACGTGGGAGGTAATGCGGGGCGTCCTGGGGCCTCGGCCGGGAGCCCGGTCGCCCCTGCTCCGGGGAGCCACGGCGTCCGCCGAAGTTCGCCTACGTTCGCTGGATGTCGCCCTGGGTGGCGCCCTGTTCGATGCGCTGTCTCATGACGTCGTCGGCAAGGTCCCGTACCGCAGAACGACGACCGCCGGCGGCCGGTTCATGGCGGACGCGCCGGGTGTCCAGGTGTCCGACGGGTGCTCACCAGGAGTGGTCTGGGCCGTCCTCGGACTCCGGGTGGTAGCGCAGGGTCGGGCCGGGCCGGTAGCGCCCCAGGAAGGGCGGGCGGTGCAGGCCTTCGACGCAGCTCAGGAGGAACTCGGTGAAGGGGCCGGGGGCCTCGTGCCACTCCCCTTCCTCCGTCTCGACCACCACGCGCCAGTGGTCGGGGTCCTCCGCCGGTCCGCGTCGTCGGCAGCGGTGGCGAAACCCGTCGTAGCGCAAGTCACCGTGAATCTACCCGGCGATGTCAGCGCCCGCCCCTGCCGTCGGAGTTGAGCATCTCAATGGGTTCGCGTGCCTGGGCGAGGGAGAGCTCGGGGGCTGCTCGGTCTGAGTTCCAGGCTTGACCGTGATGTGAGACTTGCGGCATGGACATGGGGCGCGAGTCGCGGTGGGAGAAGGACGCAATGACGGTGGAGATCGTTTTCGCTCTGGTGACTGCCGTTGCTCTGGCTGCGGCGGTCTTTGCCATCGCTCTGGCACCCGCGCTGGCTCTTGGCATCTCTGGTCCAGCGGGAAAGGGCACATTGACGGGGGGTGCGCTGCTCGGAGCGGCGGCCGGAGTGTGGCGTTTGGTGCGGGTACTGCGTCGCTTCGACGCCCAGCGCCGTAAGGGTCGCTGACTGCGGGCCTCCTTCTTGGGGTCGACAGCCTGCCGACGTGGGGATCGTTGTGCGGGTGTGCCGGATGAGTTGTGGGACTCGCTCAAGACCCCCGCATTGTCACGCCGGAGGGGCTCCCCCGCGCCGCACCGACAACCTGTCCCCTGGGCCTAGACCTAGAAGCTGTTCGGTGGCTCCCCGTTTGGCCCCCTGCCCACCGGTCACGATCCCCACGGGGCTTCACCTGCTGGGACGATGCGGCCAGGAGCATGGTGTCGGTGCGAGGCAATGCCGAGGCTTCCCGGCCGACAGGGCCGCCCCGTGACAGGGGCAGTACGGCCGGCCCCGCTCCACCGTCGCCGGAAGCGGGGGTAGCCGCGCGGTCAGCCGACGGTGCGATCCGAGTCGAAGGTGTGCGCTTCGGCGAACGTGCCGTAGTCGGTGGAGCGGTTGAGCAGGGTGAAGTCCGTGTCGTCGGCGGTGAAACGGCTTGTGGCGTCGTGCCCGGCGCCGCCCGTGCGCCTCACGCAGGCGTTTCGCAGACCGAGTACCAAGTTACGTCGAGGGGGACGGGGAAGTTGTTCGTCACGCTGGTGGTCCAGCCGTTGGCGTCCGCATTCGGGTACGACTGGCCGATCACCGTCGCTGTAGTACCCGACTGCGCGCCGCCCGAGACGGGCTCCAGCCCCTCCGGGCATACCGGAGTACGAGTGAGGCCGCCGCCCACGGCAATGCCTTCGGTCAAGGTGACCACCTCGCGCTCACCCGCCGAACCGGCCGGGCCCGTGTCGCCAGTTGCTCCTGTGGCACCGGCAGGGCCCGTCGCGCCTGGCGTACCCGGGTCTCCCTGCGGGCCTGTCGGCCCGGTCGCCCCTGTGGGCCCAGTGGCTCCGGCCGGACCGGTCGGTCCCGCAGGCCCGGTAGGGCCGACAGCGTGGCCCCACTCCTCGCACCTGTCGTGCCAGTGCTTCTCGCAGTCCTCGGGTTCCGGGCCCGCCTGGCTCACCGAGGCCGCCGGCAGGTGCGCAGCGGTCGCCGGCGCAGGGCTGCTGAAGCCCAGCATCACGAGAACCAGTGACGCCATCGCGCCGCCGGCAGCCCACTTCCCCCTTCTTGGGAGCGGACCGAGCGTCGACCTGTGCCCGCGATCAGGAATCATGCTTCCTCCTTGAGGAACCGAAAGCGTGTGTGCTTCCGGAACGGTCTTCATTCCCTTGCGGCATCGACCCGCAGATCATCGAGCTTGAGAGACGCGCGGCAAGATCAACCTACTGGCGTATCAAAGGGCCGCATCGTACGTACCTCCCGCGCTGCCGCATGGGGCGCCCGCGGGAACGCCCGGCACCGCCACCGGTCGGCCAGGTCGCCGGAGGTGCCCAATCCCGGAGATCGCTTCGCCGCCGTCGGGGCGTGGGTATTGTTCGCGCCGTGGCGGCGGGGGCCGCACCGAGGACGCGGGGAGTTCACATGGCACGGCGCAAGGACCGGGCGCGGATGGTCGCGGCCGGGGACGACCACCGGGTGACGCCCGCGGAACTCTTCTTCGACCTGGTGTTCGTCTACGCGATCACTCAGGTCACGGCGCTGATGGCGGCCGATCCCTCGGCGATGCGGGTGGTCGGCGCGATGATCGTGCTCGCGCTGCTGTGGTGGTGCTGGTGCTGCTTCGCCTGGCTCGGCAATGTCGTACGGGCCGACTCCGGCGCGTTGTTCGCGGTGCTCGTCGTCGTGATGGCCGTCGTCTTCATCGTGTCGCTCGTGGTGCCCGAGGTGTTCGCGGACGCACCCGGCGGACTCTCGGCCCCGCTCCTCTTCGTGCTCTGTTACGGCGCAGTGCGCACGCTCCATCTGGTCTCGTACTGGATCTCCAGCCCCGACGACACCGCCCTGCGGGCCACCCTGCGCCGCACGGCACTGCTGTCCGTGGCGCCGCCGCTGGTGCTGCTGCTGATCGGCTCCGCGTACACGGGCAAGGTCCAACTCCTGCTGTGGCTGGGCGCGGTGGTCATCGACTACGGCGGGATCTACGTCACGGGAGCCTCCGGCTGGCGGGTCCAGTCCCCCGGGCACTTCTCCGAGCGGCACGGGCTGATCGTCATCATCGCGCTCGGCGAGTCCATCGTGGCGATGGGCGTGGGAGTGTCCGGGTTCCCGATCACGGTCGCGGTCCTGGGCGCCGCCGCGGCCGGGCTGCTGCTCTCGGCCGCGCTCTGGGCGCTGTACTTCCGGCGCCTCGCGGAGGGCGCGGAGCATCGGCTGGAGGCGCTGGAGGGCGACGAGCGGACCCGGTTCGCCCGGGACGTGTACACCTTCCTGCATCTTCCGCTGGTCGCAGGTGTGGTGCTGTGCGCGCTGGGGATGAAGAAGGTCCTTCAACAGGTCGCGGACACCGGCCACTACGGTCTCTCCGAACCGCTGCACGGCGTCGTGGCCTGGTCGCTGACGGGCGGTGTCGGCGTCTTCCTGCTCGGCGGCGCCGCGATCGTGATGCGCACCTCCGGCCGCCGGCCGACGGTCCTCGCCGTGGGCGGGGTGTGCGCGTTGGCGGCCGGCGCTCTCGTCGGTCTGGTCCCGGCCCTGGTGGCACTGGTCCTCCTCGCCGCCGGTCTGACGACGCTGGTCACCCTGCACGGCAGGGGCACCGGCACCGCGGGTAAGAGCGTCCAGGAAGCCGGCTGAAGGCGGGCGGATCAGCCCTCCTCCCCCGGAATCAGTACGCGGCCTTGCGGTGCTGGATGAAGGTGCGCAGCCGGGTGGTGTCTTCGGCCGTCCAGCCCTCGGGCGGTGCGATCGCCGCCCAGCCGTCGACGGCGCCCGCGCCGTAGCGGTGGCCGTGCGGGGCCTGCACCCCGTACGAGACGGCCATGTCGATCGAGGTCTGCCAGAAGGCGACGAAGGGGAACCAGTGGATCTCGGGCGTGATGTCCGGGCCGAGCGGGTGGTCGAGCCACTCGGGACGCTCCAGGAGGAGGTCCGGCGACCACCAGACGATCGGGTCCGAGGCGTTCTGCAGATAGACCGCACGGGGCCACTCCCAGCGGGCCGGGGGCCGGGCGAGGTCCGCCCGCGGGAACTGCGCGAACCGCACCTGCGCACCGCCCTCGTACTGAGGGCGCCACACCGGGCTGCCGGGGTCGCGGTCGCGGCGGATCTCCTGGGACGTCGGGGAGAAGTTGGGGGTACCGAGGAGCAGTGCCCCGTCGGTCCGGGCGAGCAGGTCGTCGGGGCCGTCGAAGGAGGCCTCGACGGCGTAGGCGCCGAGACTCTCGCCGGTCACGAGGAGCTTGGGCCGGGCTTCGGCGGGGAGCGCGTCGAGGCGGGCGCGCACGGCCAGGACGAGTTCCCGGGTGGCCCGGCCCGCCTTCTCCTTGTCGACGAGGAAGGAGACCCAGCTGGGCAGGTACGAGTACTGGACGGCGACGATCGCGGTGTCGCCGCCGTACATGTACTCCAGAGGCTCGGCCACGTTCGGGTTCACCCAGCCGGTGCCGGTGGTGCCGGCGATGACGAGCACCCGGCGGTCGAAGGCGCCGGTGCGTTCCAGCTCGCGTACGGCGAGTGAGGCCTGGGCCCTGAAGGGGCTCTCGTCCTCGAAGGCGGCGGGCACCGCCGAGGGGATGTAGACGCGGACCGGGTCGAGGGCGGGGCGCCCGCTCCAGGCGGTGATCCGGTCGCGGGTCGGTACGGCGCCGGTGAAGTTGCGGCCCTGGTTGCCGAGGTTCTGCCAGCGGAGCAGGGAGCCCGGGCCGCCGGAGACGTACCGCGAGACGGGTGGGTGGATACCGTCCTTCGTGCCGCCGTTGGTGGCCTCGGCGATCCGGTCGGCGACGTCGATGATCCCCCGGTCGAAGACCACGTCCCGGACGCCGACGAGTACGACGAGGGTGGAGAGCACCGCCCCCACCGCGAAGGCGACGGGCTTGGGCAGGAGCCGGCCCAGCAGGCGGATCAGCCTGGCGGAGCCGAGGCGGACGGCGCGGGCGACGAGGAGGAGCGCGAGCCAGAGCCCGATCGCCATCAGCGCGATCATCGGGGTGTGCCAGGTGAGGGCGGGCGGCAGACCTTGCAGGACCCGGAGCTGACGCTGCATCCGGGCGCTCTCGGAGATCAGCCAGATCGAGACGACGGGGGCGACGACCCAGTACACCTGCCAGCACCTGCTCCGCGCACGCTCCCCCGGGCGCCGACGCACGAGCGCCCGGAACAGCCAGGCGAGGACGGAGCCGAGTGCGTAGCCGATGGCGGCGGTGATGCCGCCGACGAGCCCCTGGAGGTGCCAGGGGCGCGGGACGAGCGAGGGCGTGAGGGAGGACCAGAAGAAGAACGTGGCGACGCAGAGCGCGGTGAGATCGGGCCAGCGGCGGATCAGGTACGAGGGATCGGGGCGGTCCCAGTAGGGGTGTTGGGCGGCGGCGAGGAGCGGTATGCCGAACGGCTTCAGCCGGTCGGCGGGGCCGGCGGGCCGATCGGGGGCGGTGTGCCGGTCGGCCGAGATCATCGGGTGATCCTCGTCCACGGCGCACCGCTCCGCAACTCCGCCCGCCGGCCCGGTCCTAGCGGGCGGGACGCTCCTCGCGGGCGGGTTCCGGCCCGCGGGCCGGGGCGCGTTCCGGCTCGGCGGCCGCGCCGCGTGCGTTGCGGGCGGCCTCGGCACGCAGCAGGGCGCGGAGGACGGCGAAGGGGTCGACGGGCATGGCGAAGCTCCTTGCGGTGGGGGGTTGAGGGGCTGCGAGAGGTACGGGCCTCTCAGCAGCGCATCACCACACAGCGCAAGGCGTCGTCGCGCGGGCTCGGTACGGGTACGGGTGCGGGTGCCCCGACGGCGATGCCGGAATCTGTCGGTCCGCGACGCCTACCGATGTCGCGGGGTGCGGCCCCGTGGCGCGAGCGGTTCCGGGAGGCCGGGGCGGCGGCCTCGACCTCGCCCGCCTCGTGGGTCTCCGCGCCGGGGTCGGCCGCACCGGAAACGGCGGGCAGGACCTCGGTGGCTCCGGGGCCTCCGCCGCCGTACGCCCCGAAGAGGGCGGCCAGCACGAGCAGCACCGGAACCACGACCCGCCCCAGGGCTGCTGCTCCGGAGCGCTGTCGCCTGCGGGCGGTCGGCCCGGCCGAGACGTCTGCACAGGCTGCGCCGTGTCCGGCGGGGACGCCCACGCAGGGTGCGCCGGGTCCAGGAACTGCACCCGCGCAGGGCGCGCCGGGTCCGGGAACGGCGCCCACACAGGGTGCGCCGGGTCCGCCAGGGGCGCCCACGCAAGGTGCGCCGTGTCCGGGAACGGCACCCACGCGAGGTGCGCCGGGTCCGGCAGCGGCGCACACGCGGGGTGCGCCGTTCTCGGCCGTGTCGCGCACCGGCTCGCCCGCCGGGACGGCGGGTTCGGTGGGCGGCACGGGAGCAGGGCTCACGGAGATGCGTACTGCCCCGTGCCGGGCCGGACGTGCCGGGGCGGGTGGCGATTCCGCCCGGGCGGCCTACGCGGAGGCGCCGGAATTCACGCGCTCGGACGCGCCGTCGGCGGCCTGCGTCGGGCCCGGCACGGAGACGGAGTCGGGACTCGGCACCGGCGCCGTCGGCTCGGTCCCCCTCCGTACCTTGCGGGCCGACATCCACGCGTACACAAGCACACCCGCGAAGAGGAACAGCACGCCCTGGTACACCGCCGCGTATCCCGAGCCCGCGACGAGCCATATGGAGAAGCCGAAGGCGGCCGCGGCCAGGACACCGTCGCGGATCAGCCGGGCGCGGTCGACGCGCTCGGACCGGCCGGAGAGCAGGAAGTAGATCTGGGCGGCGGTGGACAGCAGGTACGGGACGGTGGCGGTGAAGGTGGTGACGAGGACGAGGATCTCGAAGACGCCCTCGGTGCCGACCGTGTAGTTGTAGACCGTCAGCAGCGAGGCGAGGACGACGGTGACGAGGACGCCGACGGTCGGGACGCCGCGCCGCTTCCGGGCGAAGACCTGTGGGAAGAGCCCGTCGCGCGCGGCCGCGTAAGGGGTCTGGGCGCTCAGCAGGGTCCAGCCGTTGAGCGCGCCGAGCATGGAGACGAGGGCCATGCAGGCGATGGCGGTGCCGCCCCACGAGCCTCCGAACATGGCGTTCACGGCGTCCGAGAACGGCGCGGAGGATTCGACGAGTCGGTCGTGGGCGACCGTGCCGAAGACGGCGAGCGTGCCGAGGAGGTAGATCGCGGCGGCGCCCAGGGTGCCGAGGACGGTGGCGCGGCCGACGTTGCGCCGGGGGTCGCGGACCTCGCCCGCGCTCACGGCCGCCGACTCGACGCCGAGGTAGCTGAAGAGCAGGATCGCGGCGGACGCGGAGACCGCGCCGAGCGCGCCGCCCTCGCCGGCCTGGAACGGTCCGAGGTTGGCGCTGTCGAAGAAGAACAGTCCGCCGACGGCGACCAGCAGGAGCGGGACGAACTTGAGGACGGTCGCGACGAGCTGCACCGCCCCCACGTACCGTGTCCCGGCGAGGTTGGCGAGCGCCGGCAGCCACTGGAGCGTGAGCGCCGCGGCGATGGTGGCGAGCTTCGACTCGTGGACGGGGATCAGCACGTCGAGGTAGCCGACGGCGGCCACGGCGAGGGCCGCGTTGGAGACCCAGGCGGTGATCCAGTACGACCAGGCCGCGAGGAAGCCGGCGAAGTCGCCGAAGGCGGCGCGGGCGTAGACGTACGGGCCGCCGGTCTGCGGGTGGCGGTGGGCGAGCCGGCCGAAGACGAGGGCGAGCGCGATCGCGCCGAGGGTGAGGACCCCGAAGGCGACCAGGCTGATCGTGCCGAAGGGGGCGACGGAGGCGGGAAGCAGGAAGATTCCGCCGCCGATGATGTTGCCCATGACCAGGGCGGTGGCGATCGGTAGTCCGAATCGCCGGGCGTACTTGGTCTCTTCCGCGGACTGTTCGGACATGGCCGTGCTCATGGGGGTGGTGCGCCTCTCGTCGTGCAAACCCGACCATGGTCCGGCAGGTGAGACGCCCCACCAAATCAGTTGTTTTTGTCCGGTGCGACGGCATCCTCTACCGGAAGAAATGCTTCCGCATCGCTTGTGGGCGGGGAAATCTCCAGCGGCACCTGCGGCCCCACGCACTCCCGCAGCCAGCGGCGCAGCACCTGGTGGACCTGCTCCGCGCCCACGAGTTCGGCCCCGGCCCCGACCGGCGCCGAGAAGTCCACGGGCGAGAGCAGGAAGGGGCGCGACTGCTCGCCGCCGAGCCCGCCGTGCGAACCGATCTGCTCCTCGAAGGCGTGCACGGTGCCCGTCACCGGGTCGTACATCGAGTTGACCATGATGTCGGCGACGTGCGGGAACCCGTCCGTGCGCCGTACCGCGTCCGCCGCGCCCCGCCCGAAGACCGCGAGCGGCCCCTCATCGGCGAGTTCGGCGACCGGCACCTCAGCGCCGTCCCGGCCGAGCACGACCGAACCGTGCTCGGCGCTCGCGACCAGCAGGAAGCCGATGCCGGGGTGGTTGGCGAGGGTGCGCAGCAGCGCGGGGTGACGGCGCTCTATCTCCTCGCGGGTCATCCGGTGCGGCACCCCGGGGAAGGAGATCAGGCCCAGGTTGCCGGAGGCGAGCACGACCGGCCCGGCCTTGTCGGGCACCACTCCCCCGTCCTCGTCCACCGGCCGGTGCAGCGCGCTGCGCAGCGCGTCGCGAGCGGCGTCCCTGGCCTCCGAGCCGCTGCGCGTGCGCCGGACCCGGCGCGGCACGGGCAGCCCGCATCCGGCGCGTACGAGATCCCGCAGGGTGAGCCCGTAGGCGCCCTCGAAGGTCTCGCCGGGGCTCTGGCCGTGGTCGGAGAGGAGCACGATCCGGTACGGGCGGGGCGCGTGCTCGGCGACCTTGGCGATCAGCGCGAGCGTGCGGTCGAGCCGGGCGAGGACGCGGTCGGTGTCGTGGCCGTGCGGGCCGGAGTGGTGGGCCACCTCGTCGTAGGCGACGAGGTCGGCGTAGACGGCGGTCCGTCCGGCCAGCATGTCCCCGATGACCGAGGCGACGACGACATCGCGCTCCACGACGGTGGCGAAGGCCCGGATGAAGGGGTAGGTGCCGCCGCGCGAGACCCTCGGGGTCTCCTTGCGCAGCCGTGCCCGGATCGACTGGACCACCTCGCGCGCGGCCTCGGCGACGAACGAGCCGGCCGTACGGACGGCATTGGCGGGGTCGGAGAAGTAGGTGAAGTAGCCGGCGCGCGAGCGGTTGCGGCGACCGCGGCGGGCGGCCATCGACAGGACGAGGGCGAGCTGGTCGGCGCCGCCGCTGAAGAGGTTGCCGCGGGAGGCGCCGTCGACGGTGAGCAGCCCGCCGTCCCCGGTCCGCTCGATGGCACGCCGCTGGAGTTCGACGGCGCTCGCGGGGCGGTTGGAGACCATCAGCCGGCCGGTCTCCTTCTCGTACCAGCGGAAGGCGGGCACGTCCTCGTTGGAGCCGTGCAGGATGCCGAGCTGGCTGGCGCCGGTCTGGCTGGACCAGTCGGTCCGCCAGGGGGTGAGCCGGTGGGAGCTGTCGAGCCAGTCGGCGACGGTGGGCATCAGCCCGTCCGCGACGGCGTCGCGGAGCACCCGGTGCCCGACGCCGTCGAGTTGCAGGAAGAGCGTGCCGGGGACGGGTTCAGGACCCTCGGTCACGGCCCGAGGGCGCTTGCGGTCGGCGAGCCGGTAGAGACGGCGGCGGTAGGCGTCGTCGTCGCGGACCGCGAGGCCGGTGGAGGTGGCCGAGGCGACGGCCGACATCACGGCGGCGACCACGACGGCGGTCTCCGGGTCGGCGGCGCCGCGGCCGTCGGGGATGAGCCAGAGCGCGATCAGCAGCAGGGAGCCGTTGAGGAAGAACACCAACAGGCCGAGGACCAGGGCCGGTACGAGCAACAGCGCCCGGACGATCACGGGCCACACCAGTGCGCCGAGCAGACCGAACGCGCCGGCGCCCCAGGCGGCGGTGAGCGCGGTGCGGGTGACGCTGTCGCCGTCGTCGGACTGGAGTTGGAAGTCGGGCAGCAGTCCGGCCAGGGCGAGCATCGTCAGGGTCGACACCGCCCAGACCACGACCACCCGCACCAGCGCGCTCCCCGCGGTCCGCCAGCGGCCGGCGGTACGCCATCGCCCGTCACCCACGCGTGGTTCACCTTTCGCCCGTTTCCTGCCTCAAGCGTGGCACATCACCCGAGGGCGCGGTCAGGGCGGGAAAGGGCGCGCGTGACAGCGGAGGACGGCGCTAACAGCCGTCGTATCCGGCGGTGGGCATGGAGAGGCGGCGGTGGACATCGGCCTTGGCCGCGGCGTCGTACACGGGCTCGTCGAGGCCCGCGGTCTCCAGTCGTACGCCCCGTCGCTCGCACTCCGCGAAGAACGCCGGCACATCGGTCAACGCCCGTGCGAGCACCCGTTCGTTCGGGGCGACGAAGAGGTCGACGTGTCCGGCGTCCACGTCGGCCCAGAGCGCGGCGTGGTCGGGCCGGATCCCGTAACAGAGCAGCTGTCTCGACACGACGTAGCCCTTGTGATGGGCCCAACGGCCGCACATCTCGTGCTGGCTGCGTGTGTCGACCAGGAAGGGGTCGCTGTCGAGTTCCTCGAGCGGGGTGAGGCTGGCGATCGCCGCCACCCGAACGTCGTCCATGGACCGACCCTACTCCGAACCGGCTCGGGCGAGGAGGGCGTCCCTTCCCAGCTCCCCCGGGCCTCACGGTGGCGAGGAATAGCCACAGGTGTGACAGATCTGCCAGCCGTCCTGGGTCACGGCCAGCACGCCCCCGCAGCGCGGACACTGCGTCGAATGGCAGGTCGTCCCCATCGTGCTCACCACGGCTCCCATCGCCTTGCTCCACGATGGCTACCCCCGCGACCGGCATCGGACGCCCCGCGTCGCCCGCTGGGGACATCTACCCTCGGTATCAGCGCATCGACTCGGGCGGAAGGGCGGCGTACCGGTGGAGGTCACCTGGTGGGGTCATGCCACCTGCACGGTCGAGGACTCGGGGGTCCGGTTCCTCACCGACCCGCTGTTCGCCCGCCGGCTCGCGCATCTGCGGCGGCGCCGCGGTGCGCTGCCGCCGCCCGAGGCCGCGGCCGCCGAGGCGGTACTCGTCTCCCATCTGCACGCCGACCATCTGCATCTGCCCTCGCTGGCCCGGCTCGCGCCCGGGACGAGGCTGATCGTTCCGCGCGGCGCACCGAGCGCCGTGGCGGGTCTGCGGAGGCTCGACGGCCGGGGGCTTCGGCTGACGGAGCTGGAGCCGGGCGACGCGGTGAGGGTGGAGGGCGTGACCGTACGGGCCGTCCCGGCGCTGCACGACGGACGGCGGCTTCCGGTGGGGCCGCACCGCTCCCCCGCGCTCGGGTATGTCGTCGAGGGTGAGGTGCGGACGTACTTCGCCGGCGACACCGGTCTCTTCGACGGGATGGCCGAGGCGGTCGGCCCGGTGGACGTGGCGCTGCTGCCGGTCGGCGGATGGGGGCCGTATCTGGGGCACGGACACCTCGACGCGGGGCGGGCGGCGCAGGCGCTCGCCGCGCTCTCCCCCGCGGCGGCGGTGCCGGTGCACTACGGCACGTACTGGCCGATCGGGATGGACGCGATCCGGCCGCACGAGTTCCACGCGCCCGGCGACGAGTTCGTGCGGCACGCGGCGCGTCTGGCGCCGAAGGTGGCGGTGCATCTGCTCGGCCACGGCGAACGGGTGCGGCCCGAGGTCGCCCGGTGATCGATCTGATGGGGGCGGTACGGGACCTGCCGCCCGAGTCGACGCAGCAGGCGGTCGGCTATCCCACGCTGTTCGCACTGGTGGCGCTGGGGTCGCTGGTGCCGGTGGTACCGACGGGGGCGATCGTCAGCTCGGCGGCCGTGGTCGCCTTCCATCAGACGTCTCCGCTGTCGCTGCTCTTCGTGTTCCTGGTTGCCGCCTCCGCGGCGCTGCTGGGCGATGTGACGCTGTACTGGCTGGGGCAGCGCGGGGTGCGGTCGCGGAACGGTTCGCGGTGGCTGGAGGTGCTGCGCGGCAGGGCGGCTCCCGACCGGCTCGCGCAGGCGCAGGCGAAGCTGGAGACCCACCAGGTGTCGGTGCTCGTGCTGTCGCGGCTGGTGCCGGCCGGGCGGATTCCGGTGATGCTGGCATGTCTGCTGGCGCGGGTGCCGCTGCGCCGGTTCGTCCGTGGGGACGTGCCGGCCTGTCTGGCGTGGGCGGCGACGTATCAGCTGATCGGGATTCTGGGCGGTTCGCTGTTCCCCGAGCCGTGGCAGGGCGTGCTGGCGGCGGTGGCGCTGACGGTGCTGATCAGCGCGGCTCCCGCGCTGTGGCGGCGGGTACGGGGAAGGGGGCGCGGCAGCAGTTCAGGGCGCGAGCACACGTGAGGCGCCGACGGGGAGGTCCCAGAGGTCCTCGCGGCGCAGGCCGGCCCGCGCCCAGGCGGCTCTGACCCGGGTGAGGGGTTCGAGGACCGGCTCCGAGGAGAGGACGAAGGTCGCCCAGTGCATCGGCGCCATCCGCCGTGCCCCGAGGTCCTGGAAGGCGCGGACGGCCTCCTCGGGGTCGGTGTGGACGTCGCTGAGCCACCAGCGCGGGTCGTAGGCGCCGATCGGGAGCAGCGCGAGGTCGATCCCGGGGTGGCGGCGCCCGATCTCGGCGAACCAGTGGCCGTAGCCGGTGTCGCCGGCGAAGTGGACCCGGCGGCCGCAGGGGTCGATGAGGACCCAGCCGCCCCACAGCGAGCGACAGGTGTCGAGGAGGGTCCGCTTGGACCAGTGGTGGGAGGGGACGAACTCGAAGCGCACACCGTCGAGTTCGGCCGCCTCCCACCAGTCGAGTTCGGTGACCCGGTGGAATCTGCGGCGGGTGAACCAGCGGCCGAGACCGGCGGGGACGAAGACCGGGGTGTCCCGGGGCAGCCGCTTGAGGGTGGGGGCGTCGAGGTGGTCGAAGTGGTTGTGGCTGATGACGACGGCGTCCACCGGCGGCAGGTCCTCCCAGCGCACCCCGACGGGGGTGATCCGGGTCGGGGTGCCGAAGATCCTGCGGGACCAGACGGGGTCGGTGAGGACGGTCAGGCCGCCGACGCGCAGGATCCAGCTGGCGTGGCCGGCCCAGGTGACGGCGAGTGTGTCGGGCCCGGCGGCGGGCAGCGGTCCTGGGGCGAACGGCAGCAGCGGGATGTCGCGCAGACCGTCGGCGCCGGGGCGCACGGCGCCTTCGCGGGCGAGCCGGGCCATGGCGCGGACGCCGGGCAGCGGCGCGGTGAGCCGGTCGGCGAAGGAGCGCGGCCAGTCGCTCCTGGTCCGGCCGAGGGGCTGGAGGACGGGGGTGGGGAGCGCGGGGGCGGTCCGGCCGTCGTGAACGGGCAAGCCGGCGGGTGCTGCTGGACCGTCGGGGGTGGCCAGACCGTCGGGGGCAGTCCGGCCGTCGTGGGCGGGCAGGCCGCCTGGGGCGGTCCGGCCGTCGGGAGTCGTCCGGTCGTCGGTGGTGGTCCGCGGGGCCTGCGCCGGCCGTGCCGTCTGTTCCGTCATCTGCGAGCTCCGTTCTGCGCAGTTCGTCGAGGACGCGTTACGGGCGTACAGGGGTGCGAAATACGCCCGCCGTCACCGGAGTTCCTCCAGCGCTGCTCCGAAGGCGCTCAACGCGTGGGCCACATGCGGCAATTCCACCGGGTCCGCCGATGCGAGGGACTCCATCCGCTCCTCGTCGGTCGTTCCCAGGAACGCGCCGGTGTCGAACCGCACACGCAGGGCGCCGAGTTCGTCGCCGAAGCGGTGACCGCCGGGGACCGGTGTGCCGAGCCGCTCGCTGAGGTGGTTCTCCAGCTCCATGGAGTCGGTGACGCCTCGGGCGGAGAGCCCCGCCCGGAGCGGCCCCAGGTCGGCGTAGAGGTGACGGCCGGCCTGCGGGGGCCGGGCCAGGGCGCCGGCGGTGAGGACCGCCCGGTGCACGGCGGTGGCCACGCGCGCGTGGAGGGTGGCGGAGAGGGCGGCGCGTACGGTGACGTCCTCCGGCTCGTCGAGGGCGTGCGCGGCGGCGGGGGCGACCGGGCCCGCGACGAAGGCGCCGAGTGCGGTGAGGATGTCGAGGGTACGGGCGCGGGGGTCGGTGTAGCGGTCGCCCCGTGAGGGGTCGGTGGGCGGGAAGCGGGCCACGGCGCAGGGCCAGGCGGCCGGGGCGAGGGCGCCGGCCAGGTCGTACAGGACGGTCACGTCGTCCGGGCACATCTCGGCGGGGCTGAGGAGGACGGTGTCGTGGCGCCGGTGCAGCGTGTCGCGCCAGGTCTCGTCGCTGATGATGTGCAGCCCCTCGGCGACGGCCGCCTCGCACGCCTCACGGACCAGCTCGGGCGGGGCGACGGTGGCGGTGGGGTCGTCGGCGACGGAGAGCAGCAGCAGGCGGGGGTGGCCGCCCTCGGCGCGGACCCGCCGGACGGTTTCGAGCAGGGCGAACGGGTCGGGGACGCCGCCGCACTCGGCCGGGGTGGGCACGTGGTAGGCGGGACGGCCCAGGAGGCGGGCCTGCGGGGTCCACCAGGCGGGGCAGGGCCGGGGCATCAGCACATCGCCGCCGTGGGCGGCGATCAGGGCGAGCAGCAGGGGCTGCGCGCCCGGGGCCGCGACCACGTCCTCGCCGTGGGTGCGCAGGCCTCGCCGCCACCAGTATCCGCTCGCGGCCTCGCGGAGCACGGGCCCGCCGCCGGGCGGTTCGACGGCGGTGCGGTCGGCGGCGGCGGCGAGGATCGCGGCGAGTCCGGGGAGCACGGGCAGACCCGGTTCCGGGGCCGGAGGGCCGTAGCGCACCGGTCCGCGGCCTTCCGGAGCCGTCCGCCTCATCTCCCGCACCTCCTGAAGCACCGGGTCGCGCCCGCACGGCGCCCACAGTGCCCTTTATACGAAGGTTCGGGTCGGTTCGCCGCCTCAGACGACGGCGACCGGGTGTCGCACCACCGCGTTGAAGAGGTAGCCCTGGGTGTTGTGGACGGCCCGCTCGGGCTGGACGTTCCCTGCCGCGTCGGTGGTGCGGGAGAGCAGGGTCGCCGGGCCGGTGCGGCGCGGGCGCCACGGCACGGTCCAGCGGACCCAGCCGTCGCGCCGGGGGGCGTCGAGGAGCCGGGCGGGGCGCCAGAGGGCGCCGCCGTCGGTCGAGACCTCCACCCTGCGCACGGGTGCGTGTGCGGACCAGGCGCGGCCCGTGAGGTGGTGGACGCGGCCGGCCTCCAGCGTGGCGCCGAAGGGGAGCTCGTACCCGGACTTGAGGGTCTGGCGGGTGATCGGCGCGCTGCCGCCGGGGGGATGTGCGGCACCGAAGAGCCGGTAGTAGTCGGTGGACCAGGGCGAGGAGAGCGGGGTGGTGGAGACCTGGATGTCGCCGAGCCATTTGATGGAGGCGATGCCGACCCAGGACGGCACGACGAGGCGGACCGGGTAACCGTGGTCGTACGGAAGGGGCTCGCCGTTCATCTCGTACGCGAGGATCACGTCGTCGAGTGCCTTGGCCACCGGCAGCGGCCGGCGGACCCGGCCGAGGTTCACGCCCCCGGTGACGTACTCGTCGTCGAGGCCGCTCGGCTGTACGTCCACGGCGTCCGCGGCGATCCCGGCGCGGCGCAGCACGTCGGAGAGGCGGGCCCCGCGCCAGCGGGCGGCGCCGACCGCGCCGAGGGTCCACGCGGTGCCGCTGACGGTCTCGCCCTGCTGGGTGGCGTAGAGGCTGCGGCCGTTTCCGGCGCACTCGACCAGGGCCGTCCGGGTGACGGAGGGGAGGTCCCGCAGCTGCCCGTAGGTGAAGTGGACGGGGCCACGGCCGTGCAGTCCGTCTCCCCAGAGGGTGAGCCGCCAGGTGGCGGCGTCGAGGACGGGGGTGGAGGTGTGGTTGCGGACGAAGAAGCGGTCCGTGGGGGTGAGGAGGCCGGTGTTCGCGAAGGAGTCGAAGCGGGACTCGGCGTTGGTCCCGCGGATCGTGAACAGCTCGGGCGGCAGCTGTTTGACGATGCCCGGCCCGGAGGCTGCCGTCGCGGGGGCCGCGGCGGCCGGGCCGCCGAGCATGGAGGCCGCGGGAGCGGCGGCGAGTACCTTCAGCAGGGACCGGCGGTCCGGCACGGACACGTGGGGCACGTTTCTCCTCGGGTGCGACGGCGGATGCGGGAGCGGGGTGCGGCGGAGGGCGGGGTACGACGGCGTGCAGGGGTACGACGGCGTGCGGGGGCACGGCGGCGGCGCGCAGGGGTACGACGAAGGTGGCGGCGGGCCCGATGCTAGGTGGGCAAATGCCTTCGGAACGGTCTGTTCACGGGTTCGTCATATGAGGGACCGTCAGGTCCGTCGGTCTAGCGCACCAGCACGCGCTCCAGCATCAGTTCGACCGCCGAGACGATCGCGTCCGCGTCGATGCCGGCCTCGTGGAGCTGTTCCTCCGGGGTCGCGGAGAGGGGCATGGAGCGTACGGCGAGTCGTGCCAGCCGAGGCATCCCGCCGTGCCCGTTGGCGTACGCCTCGGCGACGGCGTCGCCGAGCCCTCCCTCGGGATGGTGGTCCTCCACCGTGAGGACGCAACCGGTCGTCCCTGCCGCCTGGTCGAGGGTCGCGGTGTCCACCGGCTTGACCGAGTAGAGGTCGATCACCCGGATCGGCAGGCCGTGCTCCGCGAGCCGGTCGGCCGCCTCGATCGCCTCGTGGACGGTCACCCCGGCCGCGACGACGGTCGCCCGGTCGTCCTCGCCGTGGCTGCGGAGCACCTTGCTCCCGCCGACCGGGAACTCCTCCTCGGGCCCGTACACGACGGGGGTGCCGCCGCGGGTGGTACGCAGGTAGCGGACGCCCTCGAGGCCGGCCATGGCCACCACGAGCTTCGCCGTCTGGTTGGCGTCGCAGGGGTAGAGCACGGTGCTGCCGTGCACGGCACGCAGCATCGCCAGATCCTCCAGGCCCATCTGGCTGGGCCCGTCCTGGCCGATGGAGACCCCGGCGTGCGAACCGACGAGGTTGATCCCGGCCCGGCTCACGGCCGCCATCCGGACGAAGTCGTAGGCGCGGGTGAGGAACGCGGCGAAGGTCGAGGCGTACGGGACGTAGCCGCGCGCCTGGAGCCCGACGGCGGCACCGACGAGCTGCTGCTCGGCGATCCAGCACTCGAAGTAGCGTTCGGGATGGGCCTTCGCGAAGTACTCGGTACGGGTGGAGTCGCCGACCTCGCCGTCGAGCGCGACGATGTCGCCGCGGACCTCGCCGAGGGCGGCGAGGGCGTGCCCGTACGCGTCGCGGGTGGCGACCTTCTCGCCCCTGGTGTACCTCGGGAGCCGCAGCGCGCCGTCTGCGGCCGGACGGGGCACCAGGGCGGCGGGCGGCTCGGTCACCTGGACCCGCAGATCGCTCGGGCCGCCCAGTTCGGCGATGGCGGCCTCGGCATCCGGGAGCGGTTTGCCGTGCATCCCCTCGCGGTTCTCCACGGCGGCCACGCCCCGGCCCTTGCGGGTGGCGGCGAGGATCGCGGTGGGCCGGCGGACGGTCGCGCGCGCCTCGCGAAGGGCCGCGTCCACGGCTTCGACGTCGTGGCCGTCGATCCGCAGGGTGTGCCAGCCGAAGGCTTCGAGGCGGGCGGCGTAGGCGCCCAGGTCGTGCTGGTGGCGGGTGGGGCCGCGCTGGCCGAGCCGGTTGACGTCGACGATCAGGGTGAGGTTGTCCAGTCGGCAGTACGCGGCGTGCTCCACGGCCTCCCAGACGGACCCCTCGGCCATCTCGCTGTCACCGCTGACGACCCATACCTGGTACGGGACGCGGTCGAGGAACTTCCCGGCCAGTGCCATCCCGACCCCGATGGGCAGGCCCTGGCCCAGTGAGCCGGTGGCCACGTCGACCCAGGGCAGCCGGGGTGTGGGGTGGCCTTCGAGGAGGCTTCCCTTGCCGCGGAAGGTGAGCAGCTCGCTCTCGCCGACGACGCCCGCGGCCCGGTACATGGCGTACAGCAGGGGCGAGGCGTGTCCCTTGGAGAGGACGAGCCGGTCGTTGCCCGGGTGGTCCGGGCGGTCGAAGTCGTACCGCAGGTGCCGGGCGAGGAGCACGGCGCCGATCTCGGCGGCCGACATGGAGGACGTCGGATGCCCGGAGCCGGCCGCGTCGGCGGCGCGTACGGCATCCACGCGGAGCTGCCGGGCGAGCGAGGACATCGTTTCGTACCGCATCACGATCCTTCCTCCACGACCCTGCGCGGCGGCCGGACGGGGTCCACCGATGCGCGTACCCAGGGCGGCGGGGCGTATGCCCCGCGATCCGCGCCGCGTGGCGGGGTGCGGGGCCCGCGATTCCCCTCAACGCGATGCCCACATGGCGAGATTGACATCTCACCATGCGGCGCGAGCGCGTACCGTGGCCGTACCCACCCAGACGAGGGAGTCCGGTCATGACCCATGCCTCGGAGCACACCGCGCCGCACGAGACCGCCGTCTACACCCATGGGCACCACGAGTCGGTGCTGCGCTCGCACAGCTGGCGCACCGCCGCCAACTCCGCGGCCTATCTGATCCCCGAGCTGCGCCCCGGCATGGACGTCCTGGACGTGGGCTGCGGACCCGGCACCATCACCGCCGACCTGGCCGCTCTGGTGGCCCCCGGTCGGGTGACCGCGGTGGACGCGGCCGAGGACGTCCTGGAGAAGGCGCGGGCCACGGCCGCCGAACGGGGCCTGGAGAACGTGGAGTTCACGGTCGCCGACGTCCACGACCTGGACTTCCCGGACGACTCCTTCGATGTCGTCCACGCCCACCAGGTGCTGCAGCACGTCGGCGACCCGGTGCGCGCGCTGCGCGAGATGCGGCGGGTCTGTCGCCCGGGGGGTGTGGTCGCCGCCCGGGACAGCGACTACGGGTCCTTCGCGTGGTACCCGGAGCCGCCGGCCATGAAGGCGTGGCAGGAGCTGTACCGACGGGTCGCCCGGGCCAACGGCGGCGAACCCGACGCCGGGCGGCGGCTGTTCGCCTGGGCGCGGCGGGCGGGGTTCACGGACGTGACGACGACGGCCGCCGCGTGGTGCTTCGCGACGCCGGACGAGCGGGCGTGGTGGAGCGGCCTGTGGGCGGACCGGACGACGGAGTCCGTGTACGCGAAGCTGGCGGTGGACGGCGGCCACACGACGCCCGACGTGCTGGCCGACGTCTCCGAGGCGTGGCGGGAGTGGGGCCGGCAGGAGGACGCCTGGTTCATGGTCCCCCACGGGGAGATCCTCTGCCGCGTCTCCTGAACCTCAACTAGGCTCGTTCGCATGGAGATTCTGGGAACCACGCTACGTGTCTGCGTCGACGATCTCGAGCCGGCGGTGGAGTTCTACGAGCGTCTCACCGGCGCTTCGGCCCTGCGCTTCGACCGCGGCGGGGTCTCGGTCGCGGCCATCGGCTGCTTCCTGCTGATGAGTGGACCCGAGTCGGAGCTGGAGGTTCTGCGGAAGGTCGCCGCGACCATCTCCGTCCAGGATGTGGACGCGGCGTTCACCTCGCTGACGGAGGCCGGCGCCAAGATTCTGGCCGGCCCGGTCCCGACCCCGGTGGGCCGCAATCTGATCGCGGTCCACCCGGACGGATCGGTCTTCGAGTACGTGGACCGCCGGACCGCCTGAGACGGCCCGGGGGTCCCACGGGACGCCTCAGGGACGCATCCGGAACTCGTAGGAGTCCGGGAGCGGTTCGTCGGTCACGGCCGACCACACGTCGCCCAGGATCTCGGCACCCTCCCGCAGGTCGGGCACTTCGAAGCCCGCGTCGAAGACGGCGCGGGCCTCGGGCTTCCTGCCCTCGGCGAGCAGGAGACGGGCCTCGACGAAGCGGAACGCGCCGCGTGCGCGGACCAGGGCCGGCAGGCGCTCCCAGAGCGCACGGGCCGGAGCCACTCGGCCGACGGCCAGGAGCGCGGTGACGGCCTCGCGGCCCAGTGCCGCGGTCACCACGGGGTCCACGTCGCCGGGCAGTGTGCCGAAGGCCTCGACGAAGCGCTCGGCCGCCCGCTCCGGGTGGCCGCCCTCCTCGTCGGCGACCGCCAGGCAGTACAGCAACGGCCAGCACACACCCGCCTGTTGGAGTCCACGCTCCCAGCTGCGCGCCGCCTGGGCCAGGTCGCCCGCATGCCACTGCGCGATCCCGAGGTGGTACTCGGTGAGCGGTTCCGCGGGCGCGGTCTCCAGCATGTCGCGCCAGTGGGCCGCGACCAGCGACGGCCCAGGGGCGGCCCCGTCCTCGCGAGGCGGCAGGACTCCGGTGCGGAGCAGCTCCAGCCAGGGATTCTGCTCCTCGCCCAGGGTCGAAGCGGGGAACGGGGTCCCCGGCAGCTCGTGCCCTCCGGCGAGCACCTCCAGCGCGCCCCAGCCCGAGCCCGCCGCGAGGACGGTCACCGGTTCGGCGTCGGCCGCGCCGTCACGCCACGCCTCGTACGCGGCATCGACGGCGGCGCGCGGCAGGGCCTCCTCCAGGCGCCCCTCCACGACCGCGCGGGCCGCCGCCCAGTCCTCGCCGTGCACCACCGCGGGCTCGGCGGACAGGGGCCCGTACGTCTCCAGCCAGCTGAACTCCGTGCCGCCCTCCAGCTTCAGATGCTCCAGCTGGGTGCGGGCGAGTCCGGCCTGGATCTCGGCGTAGCCGGGCGCACCGGGTTCGGTGAGCCACTCCTGCCAGCGCCGTCCTCCCCGGGCCGAGCCCCAGAGGAAGAGCTTGCGCCCGCGCAGCAGGTCCGTGGACGTCTGGACGAGTCCCGTGCCGGTCTCGTCGAGGGCTGCGATCCAGCGCCGTCGTTCCTCGGGAATGTCGTAGAAGTAGTCGGCGGGAAGGGTGCTGCGCAGTGGGTACGTGCGGTCCGCCGCCGTGCCCGTCTCGTCCTGGGTGACCGGGACGGGGACGCGGCGCAGGCCGTTCTCGTAGCCGTGGAGCCAGGCCTCGTCGGCGGGGGCGAGGACCCGGCGGTCCTCGGGGACGGCGGTGTTGGACCACCAGTAGACCGGGACGGTCCGCTCGTGCGGGTTGCGGATGCGGACGCCGACGTGGAGGAAGTCGGAGTCCTCGGGCAGCCACAGGTCGACCTGGAAGGGCAGGTCGCGCAGCCGCTCCCACTCCCACAGCCGGAGCATCTCGCCGCCGTCGGGGGCCGGGACGATCGCGGCGTGGACCGGGGAGCAGGAGAGCGTGGTGTGGCCGGTGGCGCCGATGTTCCATTCGATGCCACCGGCGAACCAGGCGCCGTTGAGGGCGAAGGCGGCGGGCTGGAACACCGGGTTGCGGTGCACCAGTTCGCGTCCGGTGGGCTTGTGGTGCAGGGAGTGGACGCGGCCGCCGAGGCCCGGGAGCACGGTCGCCCGCAGCCGGTCGTTCTCGATGACGATCGCGTCGAGGGCGGTGGGGGTGCGTTCGCGTCCGTAGCCGTCGCGGACCGGGACGGGCAGCAGGCTGCGCAGCGGTGCGTACCCCAACTGGCGTGCCATGTCGCGCGGCAGGCCCTCCCTGACGCGTGCGTCGAGGCCGTCGGCCTCGTGCGCCGCGCCGGGGTTCCGCAGGGCGGGCAACGGGTTGTCCGGGCCCAACGGCGCTGCGGGCAGGGTCAGTACGGCACGTCGTACGGTCGTCATGTCGACCATGGAACACGTCGGGCTCGCTCCTGACCAGGGGCGCCGCTCGTCAGGCTTCGGTCAGCGCGGCCACCACAAGGTCCGTGAGCAGCGCTCCGGCGGTGCCGTCCGGGTCGAGATCGGGGTCGTAGATCGTGACGTTGAGCCCCACGCAGCGTTCGGAGCGGACCAAGGTGCCCAGCAGCGGCACCAGTTCGTCGGGAAGCAGTCCGTCGGGGTCGGGGCTGTCGACGGCCGGCATCACGGACGGGTCGAGGACGTCGGCGTCGAGGTGGACCCAGAAGCCGTCGAGGGCCGGGGTCTCGAAGGCGGTCACCGTGGCGGCGGCGAGCTCGGCCGGGTCCCAGGCGCGCAGGTCGGAGACGGTGACGACGGGCACCTTCAGGGCGCGCAGATCGACGAGTTCGGGATCGTCGTGGTAGGCGTCGCGGATGCCGAAGAGCCGGGCGTCCTCCTCGCGGAGGTAGGGCCCGAGGCCCTCCAGGTCGGTGAGGTCCCGCTGGCCCCGGCCGGTGGCGAGGGCCAGTTCCTCGCCGCCGGCGGCGCCCACCCGATCGGAGTTGCCGGTGTGGCGGAAGTCCGGGGAGGCGTCGATCGCGGCGAGCCCGTAGCGGCCGAGGCGGCGCAGGGCGAGCGAGGCGCCGAGCTGGATGGAGCAGTCGCCGCCGAGGACGAGCGGGAAGTCCCCGGCCCGTACGTGCCCCTCGATCCGGTCCGCGAGCGTTCGGGTGTACGTGGCGAGGGCGGCCGCGTTGAAGACTCCGTCGCCCTCCTGCCAGTCGCCCCGGTCGTAGCGCGGCGGGACGACCACGCCGCCCTCGAGCGCACCGAGTCTCTGCACGATCCGGTTCTCGCGCAGGGCGCCGGCGAGCTTGTAGCAGCCGGGAACGGTGCCGGGGGCCGGTGGACGCAGGCCGAGGTTGGACGGGGCGTCGAGGGCCACGATATTCCGCATGCGCCTCATCCTCGCCGCCGTAGTCTGGATCTTCAATCGACTTCGGTGAACAACGTGAGGACCAGGGGAATGAGCACCCAGCACACCTACCGGGTGATCGTGCGCGGCACGTTCGAGGGTCTGTCGGAGGAGGGCCGGGCGCGGCTGCTCGCCGAGGTCGACGCGCACGGGATGTCGGCGATGAGGTTCACCGCCGAGGGCTCGCTCGCCTACGACAGGACGCTGAAGCACTTCTCGTACCGGCTGATCGTGGTCTCGGACGCGGCGGACGGCGAGGAGATGGCGGCGGCGATCGCCGAGGACCGGGTGGAGACGGCTCTGAAGGAGCTCGGGCACGTTCACGGTGAACTCAGGGCGTCCGTCACGGACATGGACACCATGAAGATCAACTACAAGCGCTGACCTCCCACCGCGGCCCGCCTCCTTCAGCGGGCGGCCGGTCAGCGGCGGGCCGAGCGGACCTTCCGGGGACAGGTCTCGCCCTTCCTCACCACACCGATCACGACCGTGGTGCCGCCGTCGAGCGCCACGCCCTCGGCCGGATGCTGGGTGCACACCGTCCAGTTCGAGGGCCAGAGCACCCTCCGGTCGGTGCCGCCGACATCATGGACGTCGATGCGGGTGCGATGGTCGAGCGCAGTGAAGACCTGCCACAGCCCCTTGCCGAGGAGGCCGGGCATCGGCGGGGCGTCCTCCTCGGCCACCGCCTCCTCCCCCGTCGTGAAGGCCACCACCGCGAGCGCGAGGACGGCGCCGGTGGCGATCCGGCCGATCGTGAGGGGCCCGGTGCGGCGGGGCCGGCCCGTGCTCGACGTCTCCTTGGGCCTCATCCCCGGACCTCTCCTCCTCGTACGCGTCCGCCCCCGTGGGACCAGGATGAGGGGATCCGGTCCGCACGGGGGCGGTGGGAGGGGCCGTACGGGTGAGGGTGCGGCCTCGCCCGGGGGCCCGGTCGGTGGTGGGTGGCCCGGTCAGTGGTGGGCGAGTACCGGCTGCGGTGCTTCGGCGGGCGCTTCGGCCGGGTCCGGTCGCTGGATGAGGAAGGCCGTGAGGACGCCGATGCCGAGCAGCGCGAGCGCCGTGTACATCGCGTGCTGGTAGCCCGCCTCGGTGGGGCCGCCCGCGTCACTGCCCGCCGTGATCATCGCGGAGGCCAGGGCGATACCGAGCGAGGCCCCGATGCCGAAGCACGCGCCGTTGAGGCCGGAGAGCGAGCCGGGCTTGTCCTTCGGGGCGGTGGTGACGGCGAGACCGTTGAGGCCGGTCAGCATGAATCCGCCGTACGTGACGCCGAGTGCCGCGAGCGAGGCGACCAGGATCCACTCGTTGTGCAGGAAGAACGTCGCGAAGAGGAAGATCGCGAAGTTGGCGACCGCGCCGGTGACGACGATGGTCCGCCAGCCGATCTTCGGACCGAGCCGGCCGGTCAGCGGGGCGGAGATCACGCCGATCAGCTGGATCGGGGTGAGGAAGAGGACGGCTGCGGTGACGGCGGAGAGGCCGAGGCCGACCCTGGCGTCCTGCGAGAAGAGCGGGATCGTGAGCGCGATGGCGCCGAAGGCACCGCCCAGGGTGCAGACCGTGGTGAGCAGCAGCGGCCAGGCGCGGCGCGAGGCGAGCACCTCGATGTCGATGACCGGGTTGGCCGCGGTCTTCTGCGAGACGACGAAGAAGACGAGCGAGGCGAGGCCGCCGAGCAGGAAGCCGAGGGTGAGGACGGAGGTCCAGCCCCAGGCGGCACCCTGGGCGAGGCCGACCAGGATGCCGGTGAGGCCGAGCGCGAGGGCGGCGATGCCGCGGGAGTCGAAGCGGCCGTCGACCGCGGTCGCCGGGACGTCGGGGACGTATGTGCGTACGCCGATCAGGCCCGCGACGGCGATCAGGGTGGAGCAGACGAAGATGCCGCGGAAGCCGATGGTGTCGGCGATCTGGCCGCCGGCGATGGCGTCGACACCTGCGAGGCCGCCGTTGACGGCGGTGATGATGCCCGCGGCCTTGCCGAAGCCGGCCGGGGTCAGCAGCTGGTTGAGGGTGAGGAAGGCGAGGGTGAACATCGCGGCGGAGATGCCCTGGAGGACGCGGCCGGCGATGAAGATCTCGATGTTCGGCGCGAAGACGCAGAGCAGGTTGCCGGCGATCAGGACGAAGGCGCAGACGATCATCATCGGCTTGCGGCCGCGCTGGTCGCTGAGACGGGCGAGGGTGACCTGACCGATGGCCGCCATCAGGAAGAAGAGGGTCTGGGAGAGACCGGCGGCGGCCGTGGTGGTGCCGAGGCGCTCGATGACATCCGGCAGCGCGGGGCTGAGCATGGTGGCGTTGATCTGGTAGCCGAGGACGGCGAGCACCATCGCCAGCAGCATGGGCCCACGGCCCTTGAGGTCGGATGTTGCTGACATGTGGGCCCCTTTGCCGTGGATGTCATGACGATGAACTTTGCTTGTCTGACAAGCAGCGCCCAGACAGAGTGAGTTCTACGCGCGTCACGCGTCAAGTCCCTTTGACCTGTGATTCCGGATACCGTTCACTTGCCGACAAGCAGGAGGAGGGGCAGTGGCAGTCAGCGGACAGCAGCGGCGACCGGTCGTGGTGCTCTACGAGCGGATCGCGGACGCCATCCACGACGGCACCTATCCCCCGGGCTCGACCCTCCCCTCCGAGCCCAAGCTCGCCGGCGAGCTGGGGGTGAGCCGCCCCGCCCTGCGCGAGGCACTGCTGCTGCTCCAGGAGGACGGCCTGCTGTCCGTACGGCGCGGGGTCGGCCGGACCGTCAACGACCACCCGCCCCGACGCGGCTTCGAGCACATCCAGCCCCTGGAGGAGCTGATCGGCGCGGGCGCCCCGCTGCGGGTACGGGCGCTGCTGCGGGCGGTCGAGGAGCCGACCGACTTCACCACCCAGCACCTGCTCGCACCGGCCCGGGCTGAGCTGCGCTTCTGGGAGTCCCTGCTGGCCGGAGAGGGCGCGGCGGCGGCACTCAGCCAGGAGTGGGCGGCGGCCGACGACGTACTGGACCGGGCCCACCCGGCCTTCGCGGAAGCGCTGCGCGGCCAGTCGGCACCTGAGCGGACCTCGATGCTGGCGGTGCTCACCGGGGCCTCGCGCGGAGTGCCGCTGGGGGCGCACAGCAGTGTGACCGCGACACTGCTCGGCCAGCGCCGGGGGGAGCAGCTCGGCCGCCCCGCCGACACCCCGGCGGTCCTGGTCACCCAGGTCGTACGGGTCGGGGACACCCCCGTCCTCGCGGCCAAGCACATGCTTCCGACGGGCGCCCCGGCGCTCCCGGTCCTCCAGTCGAACTGAGCGGGCGCCCCTCCGGAACCAGGCGGGCGATCACCGTCACAGCGTCGTGCCGCCGTCGTGGCGTACACTTCCGCGCCATGCACTTGTCTGACAACCCTGCCGCCCCGCTCAGCACCCCGGCCGCCACGCCCGTCGCCGAGTGGATCCGCCGCGCGCCGAAGGCCGTCCTCCACGACCACCTGGACGGCGGCCTGCGCCCCGCCACCATCGTCGAACTGGCCCGGGAGTGCGGCTACACCGCGCTGCCGACCGAGGACCCGGCCGCGCTCGCGGTCTGGTTCCGGGACGCCGCCGACTCCGGTTCGCTGGAGCGGTACCTGGAGACCTTCGCCCACACCTGCGCGGTGATGCAGACCCGCGAGGCGCTGCACCGCATCGCGGCCGAGTGCGCCGAGGACCTGGCCGCGGACGGGGTCGTCTACGCCGAGATCCGCTACGCCCCCGAGCAGCACCTGGAGGCCGGGCTGAGCCTCGACGAGGTCGTCGAGGCCGTGAACGACGGCTTCCGCGAGGGCGAACGCCGCACCGGCGGCCGGATCACGGTCCGCGCCCTCCTCACCGGAATGCGCCACACCGACCGTTCCCTGGAGATCGCGCAGCTCACGGTCGCCCACCGCGAGGAGGGCGTGGCCGGTTTCGACATCGCCGGCGGCGAGATCGGCAACCCGCCGGCCCGCCACCTCCCCGCCTTCCAGCACCTCAAGCGGCACAACTGCCACTTCACGATTCACGCGGGCGAGGCCGTCGGCGCGGAGTCGATCCACGAGGCCGTGCAGGTCTGCGGCGCCGAGCGGATCGGCCACGGCGTGCGGATCACGGACGACATCGCCGAGGACGGCACGCTCGGCCACCTGGCCGCGTATGTCCGCGACAACCGGATCGCCCTGGAGGTCTGCCCGACCTCCAACCTCCAGACCGGTGCGGCCAAGGACTACGCCTCGCACCCCATCGACGAGCTGCGCCGCCTCGGCTTTCGCATCACGCTGAACACGGACAACCGGCTGGTCTCCGGCACCACCATGAGCGAGGAGTTCCAGCACATGGCGGACGCCTTCGGCTACGGCCCGGAGGTCTTCGAGGAGTTCACCGTCGCCGCGCTCGACGCCGCGTTCCTGGCGCTGCCGGAGCGGCAGCGGCTGATCGACGAGGTCGTGCGCCCGGGGTACGCCGCGCTGTAGCGCGCCGGGTGTACGCAGCGGCCCCGCACGGTCATGGTCGACCGGGCGGGGCCGTCCGCCGTGCCGCGCCGGCCCTGGGCGCGACGCCCCAGGGCCGGGACGCTCTGGGCCCCGCGACGCCCCTGGGCCGGCCCGCTCCTACGCCGGTACGAGCGGGCCGCGCGGCGCCACCGCGTCGAGCCGAGCCGCACCGTCGAGCACGGGCGGTCCGGCCGGCCGAGCCGCACCGTCCGGCCGGGTCGCGCCGTCGAGCCGCGGCCCGCGGTCGATCCTGGCCTCGATGACCGCCCGGACGGCCGGCCACTCCTCGTCGAGGATCGAGTAGAAGGCGGTGCTGCGCACGGCTCCGTCGAGCCCGCGCGAATGCGCCCGCCGGACCCCTTCGCAGGTCGCTCCGAGGCGTTCGATGGCGGCCCGCGACCGCAGGTTCCGGGCGTCGGCACGCATCGAGACGCGCCGTACGCCCCACACCTCGAAGGCGTGCCGGAGCATCAGCAGCTTGGCCTCGGTGTTGATCCCGGTGCCCTGGGCCTGCGGCGCGAGCCAGGTGTTGCCGATCTCCGCGGCGTCCGGCACCGCGGTGGCCGGATCGCCGTACGGCATCCCGGGCACGGAGGGCCAGACCAGCGGCCCCTGCCAGTAGTCGAGCTCGAGAAACCTCGTCGCGCCCACCACCTGACCGTCTGCGGTACTGACGACGGCGAAGGGAAGCGCCCGGCCCGCGGCCTGTTCGGCCAGGGCACGTTCGAGATAGATCTCCGCCGCGTCCAGATTGTGGGGGACGGGCGTGAACGCGTACGTCGTACGGTCCTCGGAGCCGGCCGCGGCGATCGCGGCGGCGTGCTGTGGTGCGAGGGGTTCCAGCCGTACGGTGCGGCCGGACAGCACAACGGGAAGTGGCACGGGGCCTTCGGTCCTTCTGCGAGTGGGGAGCTGCCCCGCGCCGACGTCACGGCGCGAAGGCGGTGGCACAGTCTCCGTCCCGCTGCCCGCAGAGTGGGAAAAGAACAGGTAAAGAACGACCGAAGGTCGCGTGAATCCACCCTTATGGCTGCTACCCCACCTGGCCCTTGACAACGGGCAGCTCCAGGGTGCCGGTGTCCTCGGGTGCGGCGGTGACGGTCACCGGCTTGATGCCCCGGTTCCCGGAGTACGCGTCGTCACTGGCGGCGATCACGAATTCGAGCCGGTGACCCGTCTCGTAGCGGTGCACGATGCCCGGCAGCTCCACCGTGAAGGGGCGGGTCGCGTCCGGTACCCGTACCGGCGCCACGAGCCGGTTGACCAGGGTCTTCGTTCCGTCCGGGGCGATGTCGTAGACCTTGGCGAAGAGCACGAGCTTGTCGGCGGCGTCACCGGAGTCCTGGACGCGCTCGGTCTTCGGGGAGACGACCCGCAGCGTGGCCTTCGGCGAGCCGACGACGTCGACGGGGGCGGTCAGCGGGGCACTGGTCCAGCCGAGATACGTGCCCTTGATGTCGTACGGCCGGGGGTCGGGCAGGCCGACGAGTCCGGTGAGCGAGGACTCCGAATGGCTCGTGGGGATCAGCCAGTTGCTGTACTCACGCGCACCACGGGCGACCTCGGCCCGGTTGTCGACGAGCTTTCCGTCCCCGGAGAGGTAGAGCTTCCGGCTGAGTGCGGGGACCCGGGCAGCGGTGCCGTAGCCACTCGCCCAGGAGCGGTAGTAGGCGAACTCGGCGCCGGTGTCGGCCCTGCCGTTGCCCCGCAGATAGCGGTCGAACCAGGCGAGGACGCGCTGTCCGACGTAGCTGCTCTCCAGATTGCCCTGGCCGAGGTCGAGTTCACCCGGTGCCTGCCCGCCGCTGTGTCCCCACGACTGCCAGATCATCTTGGTCTCGACGCCCCGTGCCTGGAGCCGCTCGTAGGTGTCCTGGGCCTCGTTGAGGTTGAAGAGACTGTCGGCCTGACCCTGGACGATCAACGTGGGCGCCTTGACGCGGTCGAGGTACGAGACCGGGGAGACGCTCCGGGCGAAGTCGAGCATCTTCTTGGTGTCCGCGTCACGGTAGCGGCCGGAGTTGAGCAGCCGGACGGTGTCGCAGGCGTCGGTGACGAAGTGCAGACAGCCGAGGCGGTTGATCCGGGAAGGGTCGAGGGAGGGAACGAGCAGGGGCTGCCCCTCCCCCATCAGATAGAAGCCGTTGGCCCACTGCCATTTGAAGACACCGGGGGTCGCGCGGTCGGCGCCGTTCGGGGCGAGGGAGTAGGCGAGGTCGTTCCAGGTGATGAGAGGGACGAGCGCGTCGAGCCGGGGGTCGACGGAGGCGGTGGCGAGCTGGATGGCGCCTCCGTAGGAGCCGCCGACCATGCCGACGCGCGGGTCGCCGGCGCCGTCCTTGACGACGAAGTCGGCGCGGGTGCCGTCGTCGGCGGCCCGGGTGCCGCCGAGGAAGTCGACGAGCCGGGTGGCGGCCTGTCCGTCGATGCGGGGGTCGTCGAGGGAGATCAGACAGCCGGACTTCCCGAAGCCGAGCCCGGAGTAGACGAGCCCGACGTAGCCCCGGGCGGCGAACGCCTTGCCGATGGCGTCGGTGGACCCGTCCGCCTTGCTCCCGCCGAACCCGTTGGTGGCGAGCACGGCGGGCGCCGGATGCTGGGCGTCCACCCCGGCGGGCCGGTAGAGATCGGCGTCGACGACGCAACTGCGGCCGCCCGCCTCGACCGTGAAGGTCAGCGGGGTGACGGTGTACGGGCCCGATTCGGCCGCACTCGCCGGACCGGCGAGTGCGAGGGGTACGGCCAGCGCCGAACTCGTGGCCAGAGCAAGGAGCTTGCGGGACAGCGGTAGCGCACGGGACACGGACACGGGGCCTCCACGCTGAGGATACCGACTGGTAAGTATCGATCCGGGCTCATCGTGTGACACGTGTCAGATCTCCGTCAACGCGTCTGACAGGGGTTGTTGACGGAGATTCAGTGAAGGTCGGGAAGCACCCCTGCATGCAGGCGCGCCCGGCGAGGCCGGCTCACCGCAGCGCCGGCACGTCCATCGTCAGTGTCCCCGCCTCCGCGTCCAGGACGCCCGGCACGCCGAGGGGGAAGGTCAGCGCCGTCTCGCTGTGACCGAAGCCCATCTCCTCGACCACCGGGACTCCGAGGCCGCCGAGCCGGTCGGCGAGGACCGCCCGGACCTCCTCGTAGGGGCCGCACTCCTCCCACGAGCCGAGGCCGATGCCCGCGACGCCGTCCAGCCAACCGGAGCGCAGCAGTTGGGTGAGGATGCGGTCCAGCCGGTACGGCTCCTCGCCCACGTCCTCCAGGAGCAGCAGGCCCCCGCGGGCCGAGGGACGGGCGTGCGGGGTGGCGAGGTCGGCGGCGAGGAGGCTCACACAGCCGCCGAGGGTGACGCCGTGCGCCCGGCCCGGGATCATGGCCCTGGCGGTGTCCAGGCCGAGGGTCCGCACGGACTCGGGCTCGAAGAGGGTGGAGCGCAGGGACTCCTGGGTGCGGGGGTCCTTGAGGAAGGCGGCCGCCGCGACCATCGGTCCGTGGAGCGTCGCGAGCCCCGCGCGGACGGCGAACGCCTCGTGCAGGGCGGTGACATCGCTGTAGCCGACGAACACCTTGGGCCCCGCGGCCCGTATCGCCGACCAGTCGATCAGGTCCACCATCCGCTGGACGCCGTAGCCGCCGCGCGCACAGATCACGGCGGAGACCGTGGGATCGCACCAGGCCTCCTGGAGATCCCGGGCGCGGTTCTCGTCCGCACCGGCGAGGTACCCCAACTCGCGGTGTGTGTCCAGGACATGGGGTGCGACGACGGGCTCCAGTTCCCAGCCGCGCAGCAGGTCGAGCCCGGCCGCGAGCCGCTCCTCGGGGATCGGTCCGCTGGGGGCGACGACGGCGACCCGTGAGCCCGGACGGAGGCGCCGGGGCCGGGTCGGTGGAGTGACGGTCACTTCTTCAGCTCCAGGACGGGGACGTCGGGTCGGGGGATGCCGAAGGTCTGGGCGTACAGGGAGAGTTCGGCCTCGAGCGCGCGGATCATCGTCTCGGCGCGGCGGAAGCCGTGGCTCTCGCCCTCGAAGGCGATGTACGCGTGCGGGACCCCGCGTCCCGCCATCCGTCCCAGGAACCGTTCGGCCTGCGCGGGCGGGCAGATCACGTCGTCGAGGCCCTGGAGCAGCAGGAAGGGCGCGGAGATCCGCTCGACGTGGTCGAGCGGCGAGCGTTCCCGGTAACGGGCGGGCACCTCGGCGAGCGGGCCGATGAGCGACTCCAGGTACTGGGATTCGAAGTCGTGGGTCTCGTCGGTGGCCCAGCCGAGCAGATCGAGGATGGGGTAGATAATCGTGCCGCAGGCGTACACCTCGGAGGTGACGAGCGAGGCGGCGGTGGTCCAGCCGCCGGCGCTGCCGCCCCGGATCGCCAGCCGCGCCGGATCGGCGGTCCCCTCGGCGGCGAGCGCCTCGGCGACGGCAGCGCAGTCCTCGACGTCGACGACGCCCCACTGTTCGCGCAGCCGCTCGCGGTACTCCCGTCCGTAGCCGGTGGACCCGCCGTAGTTGACCTCGGCGACGCCGATGCCCCGGGAGGTGAAGTAGGCGATCTCCAGGTCGAGGACGAGCGGAGCGTGCCCGGTCGGCCCGCCGTGCGCCCAGACCACGTAGGGCGGCAGCTCCAGGTCGGGGGCGATCCGGTCGGGGTTGTGCGGCGGGTAGACGTGGGCGTGGATCTCGCGGTCGTCGGGGCCGGTGAAGGTGCGGATCTGGGGTTCGGGGTAGTACGCCGGGTCGACGGGGTCGTCGTGGGCCGCTCCGATGACGCGGGCCCGGCCGGTACCGGTGTCCAGCTCCACGACCTCGTAGGCGCTGCGTGGGCTGGCGGCGACGCCGACGACCCTGCTGCCGTGCACGGCGAGGGTGGCGGCCCACTCGGTCCAGGGGCCCGCGGCGTCGACGAGTTCGCCGCTCTCGGGGTCGAGTATCCCGAGAGCGGTGGCGCCCTTGCCGTGGATGACGGCGACGAGGCCGTTCTCCAGCGGGTGGAACCAGCTGAGGCCGATCTTCCACAGCGGTCCGCCGAACTCCTCGGGGCGCGGGCAGAGGGCGACCGGCTCGCCGTCGCCGCCCTCCGCGGGCCGGTAGAGGTTCCACCAGCCGCTGCGGTCGCCGGCGTACAGGAGCTGTCCGTCGGCGGTCCAGCCGACCTGCGGCACCGATTCCTCCGGCCCGCCGGCGACGGTCCGCGCGCCGTGGAGGGTGCCGTCGTCCGTGATCCCGGCGACGAGTACCTCGGTGCCGTCCCAGGGCATCCGTGGGTGGTCCCAGCCGATCCAGGCGGCCTGTCGTCCGTCCGGGGAGAGCCGGGGGCCGGTGACGAACCGGTGGCGTCCGTCGGAGAGTTCGCGTACGGCGCCGCGGTCCTCGGTCGCGGAGCCGTCGAGGGGGACGGCGGCGAGGACGCGGCGTACGTCGGTGGGCGCGGGTCCGGTGAACTCCTCCAGGACGCACCAGACTTCGCCGCGATCGGGGTGGATCACCGGGTCGGCCCAGCGCAGTCCGCCGCCGACGGTGGAGACGGGGGTGAGGGGCCGTGGCTCGGCTCCGGGAGCGGCGTCGGGTGCGTATGCGTAGAGACGCTGGTCGGGGAAGTGGCTGAACACCACGAGCGGTCCGTCGTCCGCGCGGGCCAGGGCCGCCCAGGGCTGTCCGCCGTACTCGACGACCCTGCTGCGGACGTTCCACGGGGCGGGGAGCACCGACTCCTCGGTGCCGTCGGCGCGTCGGCGGACGAGCGCACGCCGACCGCCCTCGGTGGGCCGTGGCGCCGTCCACCACACCTCGTCGCCGACGACGCCGACGTACTCGGGGCGCCCGTCGTGCCGGGCGGCGAGCGCCGCGTCGATCGGGGAGGGCCAGGTGCCGTAGGCGCCTGTCGGTACCATCTCGACTCCCCTTACGCGGACTTCAGGTAGTGGTCGAGGACGCGGACGCCGAAGTGCAGGGCGTCGACGGGAACGCGCTCGTCGACTCCGTGGAACAGCGCCGCGTAGTCCAGGTCGGGGGGCAGCTTCAGCGGGGAGAAGCCGTAGCCGGTGATGCCGAGCCGGGAGAACTGCTTGGCGTCGGTGCCGCCGGACATGGCGAACGGGACGACGTGGCCTTCCGGGTCGAAGTGCTCCACGGCGGCGCGCAGTCGGGCGAAGGTGGGTGAGTCGACGGGGGCTTCCAGGGGGACCTCGCGGTGGTGGAACTCCCACTCGACGTCCGGTCCGGTGAGGCGGTCCATGGTCTCGGTGAACTCCGCCTCGCCGCCCGGCAGCATCCGGCCGTCGACATAGGCGACGGCGTTCCCGGGAATCACGTTGACCTTGTAACCCGCGTCCAGCATCGTCGGGTTGGCGCTGTTGCGGACCGTCGGTTCCACCAGCGCCGCGGCCGGGCCCAGCTTCTCCAGCAGCAGATCGACGTCGGAGCCGGCCGCGTCGACGTCGGTCTCGATGCCGTACAGCGCGGCGAGTTCGGTGAGCGCGGCCCGTACGGTCGAGGTCAGGCGGACGGGCCAGGGGTGGGCGCCGATGCGGGCGACGGCTCCGGCGAGGCGGGTGACGGCGTTGGCCGTGTTCACCTTCGAGCCGTGTCCGGCCCGGCCGTGTGCCGTGAGTTTGACCCAGGCGGTGCCGCGTTCGCCGGCGGCGATCGGGTAGAGGGTCATGCCCGGGGTCGGGTGGAAGCTGAACGCCCCGGATTCGCTGATGCCTTCGGTGCAGCCCTCGAAGAGCCCGGGGTGTTCGTCGGCGAGGAAGCCCGAGCCGTCCTCGGCGCTCGCCTCCTCGTCGGCGGTGTAGGCGAGGACGATGTCGCGGCGCGGCCGGATCCCCTGGCGGGCCCAGGAGCGGACGACGGCGAGAACCATCGCGTCCATGTTCTTCATGTCGACGGCGCCGCGCCCCCAGACCACGCCGTCGCGGACCTCTCCGGAGAAGGGGTGCACGGCCCAGTCGGCGGGCTCCGCCGGGACGACGTCGAGGTGGCCGTGGACGAGCAGCGCGTCGGCGGAGGGGTCGGTGCCCTCGATGCGCGCCACCACGTTGGTGCGGCCGGGGGTCCGTTCCAGCAGGGTGGGTTCCAGGCCGGCGGCGGCGAGGCGTTCGGCGACGTACTCGGCGGCGGGCCGCTCGCGGCAGTCGCCGCCGCCGCGGTTGGTGGTGTCGATGCGGATGAGTTCGGAGGTGAAGGTCACCACCTCGTCGAGTGCCGTGGCGTCCGGCTCTCGGCCCTGCTCAGCCATACTGCTCCTCCACCGCCGCGGAGACGATCGTGGTGACCGCCTTGAACGTGCGAATGCACTCGTACATCGTGCCGCTGGTGTACGCGACCCGGCGCTCACCGTTCCGCGCCACGCCGGGCACGACGGTGGCGGAGCCGGACAGATGCTCGGCGTCGAACTCCAGCTCCACGGTGAACGGTCCACCCCGCACCGGCTCGTGCCGTACGGCGAGGGCGGCCGCGGACTTGGCGGCGGCCCGGATCTCGCTCGCCGTACGCTTCGGCGTCCGGCACACCGCCGCGTACCGCGAGACGTAGTCCTTGACGGCGACCTTGCGTGCCTCGGGCGCGTATCCGAGGGCGTCGTCGCAGGTGAGGTCGTCGCCGGTGACGAGGACGACGGGCACGCCGTACTCCGCGACGACATGGGCGTTCAGCAGTCCCTCGCTCGCCCGCTCGCCGTCGAGCCACACGCCGGTGATGGAGTTGGCGAGGTAGGTGTGCGCGAGGACGCCTTCGGTTCCGGCGCCGGTGTGGTAGCCGACGAACGCGATGCCGTCGACGTCCCCGTGCTGCACCCCTTCGACCATGGAGAGGGTCTTGTGCCGCCCGGTGATCATCTCGGCCCGCTCGTCGAGCTGTTCGAGCAGCAGGTTCCGCATGCTCCAGTGGGCCTCGTTGATCAGCACCTGGTCGGCGCCGCCGTCGAAGAATCCGAGGACCGCCGCGTTGACGTCCGAGGTGAACATGGACCGGCACCGTTCCCACTGGGGTGTCCCGGGGAGGACGTCGCCGGGCCAGGTGACGCCGGTGGCGCCTTCCATGTCGGCGCTGATCAGGATCTTCACGAAACCCCTGTCCCCTCACGTGCGGTGACGACGACGCTCATGCGGCGTCACGTTACGCCCCGGGGAAGGGCCAGGCCAGGACCTCGGAAAGGAATAATGGTCTAGACCTCTACCGAGGCGCGACGGCGTCCCGACTCGGGCAGGAGCGACACCAGTCCGAGGACGGCCAGCACGGCGCCCAGCCAGAGCGGCGAGCGCAGCCCGTACGCGCCGACGAGTATCCCTCCGAAGGAGGAACCGATGATGACGCCGAGGGTGATGAACGAGGAGTGCACGGTGTTCACGAGCGGTCCCGCGTTGCCCGCCCGCTGGACGCGGGTCACCATGGCCGGGTTCATGGTGACACCCACCAGACCGATACCCGTCATGAGGACCACGGCGGCCGCACCGACATCGGCCAGCAGGGCGAAGCCGGTCAGGAACAGGACGTTGAGGGCGAGACCGGCCACCTGCACGCCGACGGTGCGACGGTCCGCGAGGCGGCCGACGACCGTGTTGCCGATCACCGTGGCGGCGCCGTAGGCGATGAGCAGGACGGGTGAGGGCGCGCGCAGCCACGACGGGGCGTTCGACCACGAAGAGGGCCTGGCGGGCGGCAGCTCAGACGGTCAGGGCGTCCAGCGCGATGGCGGCGATGGACTCGATGACGGCGCGGTCGGCGCCGTTCTGCGCGGAGACGCGCATCCCGGCGACGGCGGCGTTGAAGAACCGCGCGAGCTCGTCGGCGCGGCGGTCCCGCGAGAGCACGCCGACACTCTGACCGGCGGCGATGGTCGCGGCGAGCGCCGCGAGCCGGCGCTCCTGGTCCCGCCCGAGGAGCGCGGCGGCCTGGGGGTCGCGACCGGAGAGTTCGACCGTGCTGTTGACACCGAGGCAGCCGATGCCGATGCCCGCCCGCCGATGGGTCTCCTCCATCTCGACGACCGACGCCATGACGCCCTTCAGGCGGTCGACGGGCGAGAGGGTCTCGTCCTCCAGGAGTGCGAGCTGACCGCTCGTGGTCATCTCGGTGTAGCGCGCGAGCGCCCGCAGGAACAGCGCGTGTTTGCTCGCGAAGGTGTTGTAGATACTGCTGCGGCCCAGGCCGGTCGCCTCGCACAGATCCTGGGTGGAGGTGGCTTCGTAGCCCTTCTCCCAGAACAGGTGCATCGCGGCGTCCAGGGCGCGCGCCTCGTCGAACATCCTCGGGCGTGCCATGGCAGCACCGTAGCAGGTATTGGACCGATCGGTTCAAAATCGAATTCGGGCGATACCCCGCCAACAGGCGCGTATAGGCTTGCGGGCGCAGTTCTCCCTCCCCGAACCGCCCGACCGTCAGGAGACCTCTCGGTGACCACCGCGTTCGCCCCTTCCGAGCCCGCCGACGCCACCGCCGGCGCCACCGCCGGGACCATCGAGGTCCCCGAGGCCCGCGAGGCGGCCGACTTCGTCGTCCGGGACGTACCCGACGCGGTCGTCCGGGACGCCCGGGAGTTCGGGGTCTACGCCCGCACCGGCGGTTGGGCCTTCGCGTTGAAGGTGGCCCGGAGCGTGCGCCCGGGCGGGCAGGCGGCGGAGGACTCGCCCAAGGTGTCGGCGAAGGCCTTCGCCGAGCTGGCCGAGTGCTCCCCCGAGCGGGTCATGCGGTACTACAAGGCCTGGGACATGGCCGCCGACGACGGGCTCGTCCCGCAGTTCGAGGTGCTGGTGCCCGGTGAGGACATCGAGCTGCCGGAGGCCGACGTCTGGCTGTCGTACTACTCCTCCCGCTCCAGCGCCTCCTCGGTGCGCGGACACGCGATCACCGCCGCGGCTGAGGCCGAGGGCATCCGGCCGACGAAGGCGCTCGAGGTCGCGGAGAACCCGACCGCCCTGCGTGCCGCGATCCTCGCCGACCCCGGCACGGCCGAGGCGGCGCGCAGCGCGCTGCTCGACCGGATGAAGGAGGATCCGGTGCTGCAGACGGGGATGGCCCGCGCCATCGCGCGGACCGACGAGCTGAAGAAGGCCGTGGCCGGCGAGGCCAAGGCGGCCGACCGGATCGGCTACGTCCGGCAGATCGTCGAGAAGGGCCAGGTCCGCACCCCCGCCGGACAGACCGTGGAGGCACCCGCCGCGGTGCGCGCCGAGGCGGAGCGGCACCTCTCCCTCATCGACGAGCTCGACGACTCCGAGGAGACGGGCGAGTGGGCCGGCGAGGCCTACGACGCCGTGAAGGGCATGGTCGCGGAGGCCGTGGAGGCGGACCCGGCGCTGCGCGTCCAGGAGCGGCGTACGAAGTTCTACAACAGTCTGCAGAAGGCCACGAAGGTCTTCGAGGAGCTGACCCTCGACGAGGTCCTGGAGGAGGACGTCCTCGAGGACGACATGCTCCAGCGCCTCGAAGCCCTCCAGGAGGCGATCGGCACCTGCATCAGCGCGCTGCGCAAGGCGACCGACGCCTCCTCCTGATTCCGTTCAGTCCTCGTGGCCGAGCTGGAGGTCGCGTTCGGTGCGTCCGCCGCCCGCGACCTGGAGAACGGTGGCGACGGGCGGATAGCCCGCCGCGATGACCGTGTACTCCCCCGAGGACAGATCCACGAAGCGGAAGGTGCCGTCGAGGCCCGTGGTCAGGGTGTCGACCACGTTGCCGGCCGCGTCGAGGAGCGTCACGCGCGCGTCCTCGACCGGCTTCCCCCACCCTTCGGGCGGGGGGACCCCCATCTCGCTGCGCTCGCCGCCCGCGCGCACCGTCCCGCGCAGCATCGCGCCGCCCGCCAGCTCGATGTCCTGCCGGGTCTCGCGGGAGGCCTGCACGCTCACCGGCAGCGCGGCGGGCCGGAAGGCGGGGGCACTCGCGGCCAGTGTGTACTCGCCGGCCACCAGCTCCGTGATGACGTAGCCGCCCTCGCGCCCGCTGCGGGTGGAGGCGACGACGTCGCCGCGTACGTCGGTGAGGGTGACCGCCGCGTCCCGTACGGGAGTTCCGTCGGCGGTCAGCACGGTGCCGGCCAGCCGGCCCGCGCCGCCGAGGACCACGTCGAGCTCCACCGGCCGTTCGCCGACGGTGACGGAGACGGCCTGCGGCTGATGTCCGCCGGCGGCCGCGATCAGGACGTACGAGCCGGGGCCGGGGACGCTGAGCGCGTAGCGCCCGTCCTCGCCGCTGCCGCCGCGGCCGATCTGCTGTCCCTGGACGTCGATGAGGGTGAGGGCCGCGCGCGGTACGCGGCTGCCGTCGTGGTGCTGGACGGTTCCGCACACCGGGAGGCCCGCGGTGGCGGAAACCGGTGGCCGCGGGGCGCCCGCCGTACGGGCCCGGGGGACGGCGGTGGGGGCCTCGGTGGTGGGGGTGTGGTGGGACACCAGCGGTTTCTCCTTGAGGAAGAAGGCGAGGACGAGGCCGAGCACGAGGACCGGCACGAGGTAGAGGAAGATCCGCGGCATCGCGTCCGCGTACGCCTGGATGTAGGCGTCGCGCAGCACGGGCGGGAGGGCGTGCACCGCATGCGGAGTGATCGATTCGGCGGCGGGCAGCGGGGTCCCCGCCGTACGGGGCAGGGAATCGGCGAGGGCGGCGTCGAGCCGGGCGGCAAAGAGGGTGCCGAAGACGGCGGCGCCGACGCTGCCGCCGATCTGGCGGAAGTAGTTGTGGGCGCTGGTGGCGGTGCCGAGGTCGGTGGGGCGCACGGAGTTCTGCACGGCGAGGATCAGGACCGGCATGACCAGGCCGATGCCGAGTCCCAGGACGGCCTGCCAGATGCTGTGGTGCAGGCGCGGGGTGTCCGTCTCCATCCGGGAGAGCAGCCACATGCCGACGACGGAGACGGCGCCGCCGAGGACCGGGTAGACCTTGTAGTGGCCGGTGCGGGTGATGAGCTGCCCCGAGACGACCGAGGCGAGGACGATCCCGCCCATCAGGGGCAGCATGAGAAGGCCGGACTCGGTGGCGGTGGCGCCCTCGACCATCTGGAGGAAGGTCGGCAGATAGCTGGCGGCGCCGAAGAGCGCGATGCCGACCACCGCGCCGACGAGGCTCGTGACCGTGAAGACCGAGTCGCGGAACAGTCGCAGAGGAATGAGGGGTTCGGGCGCGAAGTGCTCGACGATCAGGAAGAGCAGGGTGGTTGCGGCGGCGCCGCAGCCGAGGCCGATGACGACCTCGGAATCCCAGTCGTACTCGGTCCCGCCCCAACTGGTCAGCAGCACAAGGCAGGTGGAGGCGGCGGCGAGCAGGATCGAGCCGAGGACGTCGAGCCTGGCCCGTGTGCGCGGCTTGGGGAGCTTGAGCACGACGGCGACGACGGCGAGGGTGACGAGCCCGAAGGGGACGTTGAAGTAGAAGCACCAGCGCCAGGAGACGTGGTCGGTGAAGAAGCCGCCGAGCAGCGGGCCGGCGACGGAGGCGAGGCCGAAGGCCGCACCCATGAGGCCCATGTAGCGGCCTCGCTCCCGGGCGGGGACGATGTCCGCGATGATCGCCTGGACGCCGATCATCAAGCCGCCCGCGCCGACGCCCTGGACGGCACGGAAGGCGATGAGCTCGTCCATGGACCGTGACCAGCCGGCCAGGGCGGAGCCGACGACGAAGACCACGATGGCGAAGAGGAACACGCCCTTGCGGCCGAAGAGGTCACCGAGTTTGCCGTAGATCGGCAGACCGATGGTGGCGGTGAGCAGATAGGCGGTGATCGCCCAGGACATCCGGTCCAGGCCCTGCAGTTCACCGACGATCTTCGGCAGGGCGGTGGCGACGATCATCTGCTCCAGCGCGGCGAGCAGCAGCGCGAGCATGAGCCCGAAGAAGACGAGTCGGACACGACGGGGGTCGAGGGTGGTCTCCCCGTCGACGGGCGGCGGCGGCCGGTCGGAGGGCGGACCGTCCTCGGCGAGCGGTACGTCGCTCTTCGCCAGCGTGATCGCACCCACGTGCTGCTCCCCTCGTCACGACGTCAGCGCCGCGCCATTCTTCGCATTGGGCGCGAAGCGGGAGCAAGTCGGACGGTACGGGAGGCCGATGGGGTCAGCGGTGCCGAACAGCCCTGCACGGGGTGGCACTTGGGGCGCTCATCAGCGCGTTTACGAATGCCCCCGCGCCCCCTCGGCGCCTGGGGCGCTCTTGTGGGGGCGGCGGGGAAACCACTCGAATCGGTGACCGAGGAGGCGTTACTTCTCCACCTCGGTGGCCAGGTTGGCCAGTACGGCGTCGTAGATGCGGCCGAGCCCCTTGGGCGCGAACGTCTTCTCGAAGAATCCGCCGATGCCGCCGGCGCCGTTCCACACGGTGGAGACGACGGCCTTGGACTTCCCCTCGCCCGCGGGCGTCACGGTCCAGGTGGTGACCATGGAGGAGTTGCGGTCCTTCTCGACGAGCTGTCCGTCGGTGGGCTCGGTGACCTCCAGGAGGCAGTCGCGGATGCGCTTGCTGGTGGCCTGGAGCTTCCAGTGGACGAGGGTTCCCTCGCCGTCGCCGCCCTCGCGCACCTCGTACTCGCTGAAGTGCTCCGGCAGCAGCTTCGCGCGCGTGCCGCTGTAGTCGGCCAGAGCGTCGAACACCTTCTCCGGGTCCGCCGAGATGATCCGCTCCGTCGTGGCCTCGACCTGCGCCATTGCACTTCCTCCAACACGTGGTTCTTCAGGGGTGTGGCGCCCAGCCAACCACCTGGGCCCGAGCCCCCCAAATCCGGGTTGCGACGATCAAGGGAACATGTGTTCTATTCTGTGCGCACGGCTGAGGACACGGCTACCGAGGAGGCGTCCATGCGCTGGGACAATCTGGGCGACAATCCCGCCACCGCCGCGGAGACGGCCCTGTTCGGTGCGGACGCGGTCACCACCCGCACGTTCGACACGCCCGAGTTCCGCGGGATCACCTTCCACGAGGTGCGGGCCCGCTCGATCGTGAACCGGGTGCCCGGCGCCTCACGGATGCCGTTCGAATGGACGGTCAACCCGTACCGGGGCTGCACGCACGCGTGCGTGTACTGCTTCGCCCGCAAGACCCACAGCTATCTGGACCTGGACACCGGCCTCGGCTTCGACTCCCAGATCGTGGTGAAGATCAACGCGCCGGAGCTGCTGCGCCGCCAGCTCGCCTCCCGACGCTGGCAGGGCTCCCACATCGCGATGGGCACCAACGTCGACTGCTACCAGCGGGCCGAAGGGCGCTATCGCCTGATGCCGGGGATCATCGCGGCCCTGCGCGACCACGCCAACCCCTTCTCCATCCTCACCAAGGGGACGCTGATCCTGCGCGACCTCGACCTGATCGTCCAGGCGGCCGAGGTGACCGAGGTCGGCATCTCCGTCTCCGTCGGCTTCACCGACCAGGAGCTGTGGCGCACGGTCGAGCCCGGCACGCCCTCCCCCCAGCGGCGCCTCGACGTCGTCCGGACGCTCGGCGAGCACGGCATCGGCTGCGGGGTGCTGATGGCCCCGGTCGTCCCCTTCCTCGGCGACCGCCCCGAGCAGCTGCGCGACACGGTGCGCGCCATCGCCGAGGCCGGCGCGACCTCCGTGACCCCGCTCGTGCTGCATCTGAGGCCGGGGGCCCGAGAGTGGTTCTTCACCTGGCTGCGGCAGCACCACCCGCATCTGGTGGGGCGGTACGAGCGGATGTACGCGGACGGGGCCTACGCACCGACCTGGTACCAGCGTCGGATCACCCGTCAGGTGCACGAATTCGCCGCCGAGTTCGGGATCGGGCCCTCCCGTCGGGGAGCGCCGCGCCGGATTCCCGTACCGGAGGAGCCGGCGCTCGCGGGGGCTCCCGAACAGCTCACCTTCCTCTGACTGATCCTCTGTTCGGGTCAACTCTGAGCGGAACAGGTCCTTCCGGGTACCGATCGGGGCACGGACGCCCTATGACCACACGCGCAGGAATGCTGATCGCCACTGGGGCACTGGTCGCAGGGACGGTCACCGCCCTGCCCGCGTCCGCGACACCCCGCCCCGAGCCGACCCCCCGCCCCATCGCGCCGCTCCTGTGGAGCGACTGCGCCACCAAGGCGTATCCCAAGCTCCAGTGCGCCACGCTCAAGGTGCCGCTGAACCACGACGACCCGGCCGGCCGGTCGATCAGCCTGGCCCTGACCCGGGTCGCGCACACCGTGAAGGACGCCAAGGAGTACCAGGGTCCGCTGCTCGTCAACCCGGGAGGACCGGGCGGCAGCGGACGGACCATGGCCGGGTTCGTGGCCGCCTCGCTGCCCGCGAAGGTGGCGGCGCAGTACGACGTCATCGGCTTCGACCCGCGCGGGGTCGGCAAGAGCGAGCCCGCGCTCGACTGCAAGCCCGGCCACTTCGACCCGGTGCGGCCGGACTCCGTGCCGCTCGGCGCCGAGGGCGAGCGGACAGGCGTCGAGCGGGCCCGGTCCTTCGCGACGGCCTGCGGGAAGAAGCACGGCGACGTCCTGCCGTACATCGACACGGTCAGCACGGCCCGGGACCTGGACGCGATCCGCGCGGCGCTCGGCGCGCCGCAGCTCAACTACCTGGGGTACTCCTACGGCACGTACCTCGGCGCCGTGTACGCGCGGCTGTACCCGGAGCGGGTGCGCCGCCTCGTACTGGACTCCGTCGTCAATCCGCAGGGCGTCTGGTACGAGGACAACATCGCGCAGGACTACGCCTTCGACACCCGCCACAAGGACTTCATGGCCTGGGTGGCCCGCCAGAACGCCACGTACAAGCTGGGCACGGATCCGGCGGCGGTGGAAGCGGCCTGGTACGGGATGCGGGAGGCGCTGGGGAAGAGTCCGGCGGGCGGCAAGGTCGGTCCGGGCGAGCTGGAGGACACCTACCTGCCGGGCGGGTACTACGACGGCTACTGGCCGAGCCTGGCGGCGGCGTTCTCGTCGTACGTCAACGACAAGGACGCGGTCCCGCTGACCCGGGCGTACGAGGCCTACGGGGCGGCGGACGCGGCGGCCGACAACGGCTACTCGGTCTACACGAGCGTGCAGTGCCGGGACGCCAAGTGGCCGCGGGACTGGAACACCTGGCGCACGGACAACTGGGACGTGCACGCCAAGGCACCCTTCGCCGCCTGGAACAACGCCTGGTACAACGCTCCGTGCGCGTTCTGGCCGGTGGACTCGCTCACTCCGCCCGACGTCACCAACGACGAGGTGGGGCCGGTACTGATCCTCCAGGCCTCGAACGACGCGGCGACCCCGTACGAGGGCGGTGTGGCGCTGCACCGGATGGTGCGCGGCTCCAGCCTGGTGGTCGAGGAGGGCGGCGGGAACCACGGGGTGTCGCTGGCCGGCAACGCGTGCATGGACGAGCACCTGGTGACGTATCTCGCCACGGGACAGGTGCCGCGCGGCGACGGCCAGGCGGAGGCGGACGCGGTCTGCGAAGCGCTCCCGGAGCCGAAGCCGGAGCCGATGAAGGCCACCTCGTCCCGCAACGGATCCGCGCGGCCCGACACGAAGGGCGGCACGGTGCTGCACGGTCTCCTCGGCCACGTGCGCTGAGACACCCCCGCGGTCGGGGCACTGTCAGTGGCGTGCGCGAGGATGTCGGGCATGACGACGCACCTCACCCACGTCCCCGCTCCCGAGGGGATCGCCCCCAGCCCCCAGTACAGCCACGTCGTGTGGGGCACCGGCCGGTTCGTCGCGATATCCGGCCAGTGCTCCCTCGACGCTTCCGGGGCGGTGGTCGGGGCGGACGACGCCGGGGCGCAGGCCCGTCAGGTCTTCGCGAACCTGCGCCGCTGCCTGGCCGCGGCGGGCGCGGGGTTCGAGGACGTGGTGAAGCTGACGTATTTCGTCACCGACGTCGCCCATCTGCCCGCGGTCCGGACGGCGCGGGACGAGGCCTTCGGTACGGCCCCGCTTCCCGCGAGTTCGGCGGTCCAGGTCGCCGCCCTGGTCCGCCCGGAACTCCTGATCGAGATCGAGGCCTTCGCCCTGGTCCCGGAGAGCGTCGCGGGCTAGCCGGCGAGCCGGGCGAGCGCTTCCGCGGCCGCCCGGCCGAGTCGGGGGTGCGGCAGGGCGGCCTCGATCGCCGCCAGGGCGCGCGGGTCGCCGAGGGCGCCGAGTCCCTCGACGCAGGCGATGCCGACCCGCCAGTGCGGGTCGTCGGCCGCCAGGCGCCGTTCGAGGACGGCGAGGAGGGCCGGCAGGGACTCGGGGGCGCGCAGGTCGGCGAGCAGCCGGACCGGCAACAGGGCGTAGGCGACGCGGAGTTCGTTGGTGGCGAGGGCGGCGGCCGCCCGTGCGGTGCGCGGGTCGCCAAGACGTGTCAGGGCGTAGGCGGCGGAGACGCAGCGTTCAGGGTCGCGGTGGTTGAGGAGCAGGACCAGGGCTTCGAAGGCGCGTGGATCGCCGGCGAGGCCGAGCCGGAAGGCGGCGATCTCGCGAGCCCAGAGGGGTTGGCCAGGTGCGGTCAGCACGCGGGCGAACTCTTCGGGATCGTCGGTGGCGACGAGTTCTTCGAATGGCTTTCGATCGACTTCCGCGCCGTGGTGGATCTCGTCCCGCAATCGATCGATCATCGAGCAGAATTCGGGGTCCTGGGCGATATCCATGGCCGTCAGCGTATCCGCGATCCAGATCACATTTTCCGAACTCCCGGGGACTGGCGCGCTCGTTACTCGCCGGTTAATCTCAGGTGAGCGGGTCACCCCCCGCACACTCACAACGGCCTGGTGACGCAGCCGTCGTGAGATCGAGTTTGTCGGTTCGGCAGTTTTCGATGTGACTCCGGGACAGAGTCCGTCGCCTTTTCCACGCGATCTCTTCGCGCTTCCGTCGCGAACTTCTCGCGCTTTCCGTTCGCGATCCGTTCGCGCCCGCATTGCCGCCTTCAGTCGTCACTCTTCCCTCCCTGGAGTCCCCTGATGGACACCCCTCTCTCCACCATCGCCGTCATCGGTCTCGGCACGATGGGCACGGGCATCGCCGATGTCCTCGCCCGGGCCGGCCGTGAGGTCATCGGCGTCGACATCAGCGAAGCCGCCGCCACCCAGGCCGTCGCCGCCCTGGAGGCCTCCACCGCCCGCGCGGTGACCCGTGAGCGGATCACGGAGGAGGAGCGGCAGGACGTCCTCGCCCGCTTCCGTACCTTCTCCGACCTCCAGGCCGCGGCGGACGCCGACCTCGTGATCGAGGTCGTCCCCGAGTCGTACGAGGCCAAGCAGGAGGTCTTCCGGGCCCTGGACGCCATCGTCCGCCCCGACGCGATCATCGCCACCGGCACCAACGCGCTCTCCGTGACGCGGCTGGCCGCCGACTCGGCGCACCCCGAGCGCGTGCTCGGCCTGCACTTCTTCACCCCGGTCCAGGCGATGAAGCTGGTGGAGATCGTCTCCTCCGTCCTCACCGCCCCGCAGGCCGTCGAGGCCGTCACCGCCCTCGCGCACGACCTCGGCAAGGAGCCGGTCGCCGTCGGCGACCGTCCCGGCTTCGTCGCCGACGGGCTGCTCTTCGGCTACCTCAACCAGGCCGCCGCCATGTACGAGGCCAAGTACGCCTCCCGCGAGGACATCGACGCCGCCATGAAGCTCGGCTGCGGTCTTCCGATGGGCCCGCTGGCGCTGCTCGACCTGATCGGCGTCGACACCGCCCGTACGGTCCTGGAGGCGATGTACAGCGAGTCGCGCGACCGGCTGCACGCTCCCGCCCCGATCCTCAAGCAGCTCAGCGAGGCCGGTCTGACGGGCCGCAAGTCGGGCCGCGGCTTCTACACGTACGACGCCCCGGGCTCGGCCACCGTGGTCCGCGACGCGCTCACCCCGCTGGAGAGCGCGGCCACCGCCGAGGGCCGTGAGGTCCGTTCGGTCGGTGTCGCCGGCTCCGGCACGATGGCATCCGGCATCGCCGAGGTCTTCGCCAAGGCGGGTTACACGGTCGTGCTGGCCGCCCGCTCCCAGGAGAAGGCCGACACCGCCAAGGCCCGGATCGCGAAGTCCCTCGCCCGTTCGGTCGACAAGGGCCGGATGACCGGTGAGGCCCGGGACGAGACGCTGGCCCTGATCACCCCGGCCGGTTCGCTCGACGCCTTCGCCGAGGTCGACCTGGCCGTCGAGGCGGTCGCCGAGGACCTGACGATCAAGCAGGAGCTGTTCGCGCGGCTCGACAAGATCTGCAAGCCCGGCGCGGTGCTCGCCACCACGACCTCCTCGCTGCCGGTCGTCGCCTGCGCCCGCGCCACCTCGCGCCCGCAGGACGTCATCGGGATGCACTTCTTCAACCCGGCGCCCGCGATGAAGCTGGTGGAGATCGTCCGTACGGTCCTGACCGCCGACGACGTCCACGCCACGGTCCGCGAGGTCACGGCGAAGATCAGGAAGCACCCGGTGGACTGCGGCGACCGCGCCGGGTTCATCGTGAACGCGCTGCTCTTCCCGTACCTGAACAACGCGATCAAGATGGTCCAGGAGCACTACGCGACGCTGGACGACATCGACGCCGCCATGAAGCTGGGCGGCGGCTACCCGATGGGTCCGTTCGAGCTCCTCGACGTCGTCGGCCTCGATGTCTCGCTCGCCATCGAGCAGGTGCTGCACCGCGAGTTCCGCGACCCGGGCCTGGCCCCGGCGCCGCTCCTGGAGCACCTGGTGGCGGCCGGCTGCCTGGGCCGCAAGACGGGGCGCGGCTTCCGCGAATATGCCCGACGCTGAGCCCTACGCGGGCTGGGGAGGGTTGCTGAGTCCCGGGGGTGCCTCCGGCACCCCGGGCGACCCTCCCCCACCTGGGCACACTCCCGCGCTGATGCAGTACGTTCAGGACATGTCCAAGGCCGCGAAGTCACCCCGTGCCACGTCCACGTCCCCGTCCTCCTCCGACACGCAGGAGAGCCCGGCGGGCACCCGCGCGGCCGCGCAGCGGCTGAAGATGCGCCGCGAGCTGGCGGCGGCGGCGATGGAGCTCTTCGCCACCAAGGGGTACGAGGCCACGACGGTCGACGAGATCGCCGCCCAGGCCGGGGTCGCGCGCCGGACCTTCTTCCGCCACTTCCGCTCCAAGGAAGAGGCGATCTTCCCCGACCACGACGACACCCTGGTGCGGGCGGAGGCGGTGCTGAACGCCGCACCGCCGCACGAGCACCCGCTGGACACGGTCTGCCGGGGCATCAAGGAAGTCATGAAGATGTACGCGGGGTCCCCTGCGGTCTCCGTGGAGCGCTACCGGCTCACCCGTGAGGTGCCGACCCTGCGGGAGCGCGAGATCGCCTCGGTGGCCCGCTACGAGCGGCTGTTCACCCGCTATCTGCTGGGCCATTTCGACGAGCGCGACCACCACGACGGCAACGACGACCCGCTGCTGGCCGAGGTGGCCGCCTCCGCGGTCGTCACCGCCCACAACCACGTGCTGCGCCGCTGGCTGCGTGCGGGCGGCCAGGGCGACGTGGAGGCCCAGCTGGACCACGCCTTCGCGATCGTGCGGGAGACCTTCGGTACGGGCATAGGCGCCCGTCCGGCCGCGGCTCCGCAGGCGCAGCCGGCCCCCACGGGTCCTGCGGGCCCCGCGGCCGTGGCATCCACCCAGGGGGACGTGGTGGTCGCCGTGGCCCGTACGGACGCCCCGCTGGACGAGGTCATGCGCACGATCCAGCAGGCGCTGAGGAAGAACTGACGACGCACCGCCCCCGTCCCACGGCGAAGGCCGCCCCGCATTTCCGGGGCGGCCTTCGTCCGTTCCCCGGCGCCGCCTTCGTCCGTTTTTGACCCCCGACTCGATCGATCATCGCTCATGTGTGACCAGGGGATTGCATCTGAGTGAAATTGTTGGCACGCAGTGCCTTGTCAGGTGACACGCGGTGCCATACGTTGATGTTGTCCGGGCGGCCGGCGCGCAGAGATCAGCTCGTGCGTCGGCTGTCCCCACAAGCGATTGTGCGCCCGGACGCCTGCGTCACAGGCAACCCTCAGCGCCGTACCCGGCGCAGCCAGCGCACCACCCCGCCGAACCGACGGCACACCTCCACAGCAGCACTCCAAGACGTAACCCTCAGCGCGTCCCCCTCAGACGCCGCACCGCCGGAGGCACCCCGTGAAGGACATCCTGGACGCGATCCAGTCCCCGGACTCCACGTCCTCGGACTTCGCCAACATCAAGCTCCCCGAGTCGTACCGCGCCGTCACCGTCCACAAGGACGAGGCCGAGATGTTCAACGGTCTCGCGAGCCGCGACAAGGACCCGCGCAAGTCGCTCCACCTCGACGACGTGCCGCTCCCCGAGCTCGGCCCGGGCGAGGCCCTGGTCGCCGTGATGGCCAGCTCCGTGAACTACAACTCGGTCTGGACCTCGATCTTCGAGCCGGTGTCCACGTTCAGCTTCCTGGAGCGCTACGGACGCCTGTCGGAGCTCTCCAAGCGCCACGACCTGCCGTACCACATCATCGGCTCCGACCTCGCGGGCGTCGTCCTGCGCACCGGCCCCGGCGTCAACGCCTGGAACCCCGGTGACGAGGTCGTCGCCCACTGCCTCTCGGTCGAGCTGGAGTCCTCGGACGGCCACAACGACACGATGCTCGACCCCGAGCAGCGCATCTGGGGCTTCGAGACCAACTTCGGCGGCCTGGCGGAGATCGCGCTCGTCAAGTCCAACCAGCTGATGCCGAAGCCGGACCACCTGAGCTGGGAGGAGGCCGCCTCCCCCGGCCTGGTGAACTCCACCGCGTACCGCCAGCTGGTCTCCCGCAACGGCGCCGGCATGAAGCAGGGCGACAACGTCCTGATCTGGGGCGCCAGCGGCGGCCTCGGCTCGTACGCCACCCAGTTCGCGCTGGCCGGCGGCGCCAACCCGATCTGTGTCGTCTCCTCCCCCGAGAAGGCCGACATCTGCCGGGCGATGGGCGCGGAGGCGGTCATCGACCGCAACGCCGAGGGCTACAAGTTCTGGAAGGACGAGCACACCCAGGACCCGAAGGAGTGGAAGCGCTTCGGCAAGCGCATCCGCGAGCTGACCGGCGGCGAGGACATCGACATCGTCTTCGAGCACCCCGGCCGCGAGACCTTCGGCGCGAGCGTCTACGTCACCCGCAAGGGCGGCACCATCACCACCTGCGCGTCCACCTCGGGCTACATGCACGAGTACGACAACCGCTACCTGTGGATGTCGCTGAAGCGGATCATCGGCTCGCACTTCGCCAACTACCGCGAGGCGTGGGAGGCCAACCGCCTGATCGCCAAGGGCAAGATCCACCCGACGCTCTCCAAGGTCTACTCCCTGGAGGAGACCGGGCAGGCCGCCTACGACGTCCACCGCAACCTGCACCAGGGCAAGGTCGGCGTTCTCGCCCTCGCCCCGCAGGAGGGCCTGGGCGTGCGCGACCCGGAGATGCGCGCGAAGCACATCGACGCCATCAACCGCTTCCGTAACATCTGATCCCGGGACCGTACATGACTGAGCGTCAGAAGGACCGGCCGTGGCTCATGCGGACGTACGCCGGTCACTCGACCGCCGAGGCGTCCAACGAGCTGTACCGGCGCAACCTCGCCAAGGGTCAGACCGGCCTCTCGGTCGCGTTCGACCTGCCGACGCAGACCGGCTACGACCCCGACCACATCCTCGCCCGCGGCGAGGTCGGTCGGGTCGGGGTCCCGGTCTCGCACCTCGGTGACATGCGCCGGCTGTTCCAGGACATCCCCCTGGAGCAGATGAACACCTCGATGACCATCAACGCCACGGCGATGTGGCTCCTGGCGCTCTACCAGGTGGTCGCTGAGGAGCAGGGCGCGGACGTCACCAGGCTCCAGGGCACCACCCAGAACGACATCGTGAAGGAGTACCTGTCGCGCGGGACGCACGTCTTCCCGCCCGGCCCGTCGCTCCGCCTCACGACGGACATGATCACCTACACGGTGAACAACATCCCGAAGTGGAACCCGATCAACATCTGCAGCTACCACCTGCAGGAGGCGGGGGCCACTCCGGTCCAGGAGATCTCGTACGCGATGTCCACCGCGATCGCGGTGCTCGACGCGGTCCGGGACTCCGGCCAGGTCCCGGCGGACCGCTTCGGCGAGGTGGTCGCCCGCATCTCGTTCTTCGTGAACGCGGGCGTCCGCTTCATCGAGGAGATGTGCAAGATGCGCGCCTTCGGCCGCATCTGGGACAAGGTCACGCGTGAGCGGTACGGCATCGAGAACGACAAGCAGCGCCGGTTCCGTTACGGCGTGCAGGTCAACTCGCTCGGCCTGACCGAGGCCCAGCCGGAGAACAACGTCCAGCGGATCGTGCTCGAGATGCTGGCCGTGACGCTCTCCAAGGACGCACGCGCGCGTGCCGTCCAGCTGCCCGCGTGGAACGAGGCGCTCGGCCTGCCCCGCCCGTGGGACCAGCAGTGGTCGCTCCGCATCCAGCAGGTGCTCGCCCACGAGTCCGACCTGCTGGAGTACGAGGACATCTTCGCCGGGTCGCACGTGATCGAGGCCAAGGTCGACTCGCTCGTCGAGGAGTGCCTGGCCGAGATCGACCGGATCCAGGAGATGGGCGGCGCGATGGCCGCCGTCGAGTCCGGCTACCTCAAGTCGCAGCTGGTCTCCTCGCACGCCGAGCGGCGCGCCCGGATCGAGGCCGGCGACGAGAAGATCATCGGTGTCAACATCTTCCAGTCGACCGAGGAGAACCCGCTCACCGCGGACCTCGACACGGCGATCATGACGGTCGACCCGGCCAACGAGGCCAAGGTCGTCGCGAAGCTCCACGAGTGGCGCGACAACCGTGACGAGAACCGCGCCCAGGAGTCGCTGGCGGCTCTCAAGGCGACGGCCGCCGGGGAGGGCAACCTGTTCGCCGCCACCCTGGAGTGCGCGCGTGCGGGCGTCACCACCGGCGAGTGGTCCTGGGCGCTGCGGGACGTCTTCGGCGAGTTCCGCGCCCCCACGGGCGTCTCCTCCGCCCCCGTGGCGGTGACTGCCGAGGCGGGCACCCCGCTGGCCCTCGTACGCGAGAAGGTGGCGCGGACGGCCACGGAGCTGGGCGCAGGGCGACTGCGGCTCCTGGTCGGCAAGCCCGGCCTGGACGGGCACTCCAACGGGGCCGAGCAGATCGCGGTACGCGCGCGTGACGCCGGTTTCGAGGTGGTCTACCAGGGGATCCGGCTGACGCCCGAGCAGATCGTCAACGCGGCACTCGCCGAGGACGTGCACTGCGTGGGCCTGTCGATCCTCTCCGGCTCGCACGCCGAGCTGGTCCCGGACGTCCTCGACCGCCTCCGCGAGGCGGGGGCGAACGACGTCCCGGTCATCGTCGGCGGGATCATCCCGAACGCCGACGCCGCAGAACTGAAGCGCGCGGGTGTGGCCGCCGTCTTCACACCGAAGGACTTCGGTATCACGGAGATCATCGGCCGTATCGTCGACGAGATCCGGAAAGCGAACAAGCTCGACCCCCTGGAGGTCCCCGCATGACCAGCCCCGTGAACCGACTCCGCCCGCGTCGCTCGTGCCTGGCGGTCCCCGGCTCCAACCCCCGCTTCCTGGAGAAGGCCCAGGGGCTCGCCGCCGATCAGGTCTTCCTGGACCTGGAGGACGCCTGCGCGCCGCTCGCCAAGCCCGAGGCCCGTCACACCATCGTCAAGTTCCTGAACGAGGGCGACTGGACCGGCAAGACCCGGGTCGTGCGGGTCAACGACTGGACGACCCACTGGACGTACCGTGACGTCGTCACCGTCGTCGAGGGCGCCGGCCAGAACCTCGACTGCATCATGCTGCCGAAGGTCCAGGACGCCCAGCAGATCGTGGCGCTCGACCTCCTGCTGACGCAGATCGAGAAGACCATGGGCTTCGAGGTCGGCAAGATCGGCATCGAGGCGCAGATCGAGAACGCCCAGGGCCTGAACAACGTCAACGCGATCGCGACCGCCTCGCAGCGCGTCGAGACGATCATCTTCGGCCCGGCCGACTTCATGGCCTCCATCAACATGAAGTCCCTGGTCGTCGGCGAGCAGCCGCCCGGCTACGACGCCGACGCCTACCACTACATCCTGATGAAGATCCTGATGGCCGCCCGCGCCAACAATCTCCAGGCGATCGACGGCCCCTACCTGCAGATCCGCAACCCCGAGGGCTACCAGGCGGTCGCCCGCCGCGCCGCCGCCCTGGGCTTCGACGGCAAGTGGGTGCTCCACCCGGACCAGGTCGCCGCCGCGAACGAGATCTTCTCCCCCTCGCAGGAGGACTTCGACCACGCCGAGCTGATCCTCGACGCGTACGACTACTACACCTCCGAGGCCGGCGGCAAGAAGGGCTCGGCCATGCTCGGCGACGAGATGATCGACGAGGCCTCCCGCAAGATGGCCCTGGTCATCTCCGGCAAGGGCCGCGCCGCCGGCATGGAGCGCACCACCAAGTTCGAGATCCCGGAGGCCTGAGTCCGATGCAGTTCGGCCGCACCTACGAAGAGTTCGAGATCGGCGCCGTCTACAAGCACTGGCCCGGAAAAACGGTCACCGAGTACGACGACCACCTCTTCTGTCTGCTGACGATGAACCACCACCCGCTTCACATGGACGTGAATTACGCGGAGAACACGACGGACTTCGGCAAGAACGTCGTCGTCGGCAACTACATCTACTCGCTGCTGCTCGGCATGTCCGTGCCGGACGTCTCGGGCAAGGCGATCGCCAACCTGGAGATCGAGTCGCTGCGCCACGTCGCGCCGACCTTCCACGGCGACACCATCTACGGCGAGACCACGGTCCTCGACAAGACCCCGTCGAAGTCGAAGAACGACCGCGGCATCGTCTACGTCGAGACCAAGGGCTACAAGCAGGACGGCACGCTCGTGTGCGTCTTCCGCCGCAAGGTGATGGTTCCCACCGAGACGTACATCAAGGAGCGCGGCGGCGAGCAGCCCGGCCGCCCCGAGCTCAAGGAACAGGGGAAGTAGCCATGGCCCGACTCGCCCAGACCGCCGGGCTCACGGACGTCCAGCAGGAGATCCTCAAGACCGTCCGGGAGTTCGTCGACAAGGAGATCATCCCGGTCGCGACCGAGCTGGAGCACCGCGACGAGTACCCCCAGCAGATCGTCGACGGGCTCAAGGAGCTCGGCCTCTTCGGTCTGATGATCCCCGAGGAGTACGGGGGCCTGGGTGAGTCGCTGCTCACCTACGCGCTCTGCGTGGAGGAGATCGCCCGCGGCTGGATGTCGGTCTCCGGCATCATCAACACGCACTTCATCGTCGCGTACATGCTGAAGCAGCACGGCACCCAGGAGCAGAAGGACTACTTCCTTCCGCGGATGGCGGCCGGCGAGACGCGTGGCGCCTTCTCGATGTCGGAGCCGGGCCTCGGCTCGGACGTCTCGGCGATCACCTCCAAGGCGGTCAAGGACGGCGACGAGTACGTCCTCAACGGCCAGAAGATGTGGCTGACGAACGGCGGAACGTCAACGCTGGTCGCCGTTCTCGTCCGAAGTGACGAAGGACACCCCGAGGGCACGGCGCCCCACAAGTCGATGACGACCTTCCTCGTCGAGAAGGAGCCCGGCTTCGGAGAGGTCCGCCCCGGCCTCACGATCCCCGGGAAGATCGACAAGATGGGTTACAAGGGCGTCGACACGACCGAACTCATCATGGACGGACTGCGCATTCCGGCCAATCGGGTACTCGGCGGCACCACCGGCCGAGGGTTTTACCAAATGATGGACGGCGTCGAGGTCGGCCGCGTGAATGTCGCGGCCCGTGGCTGCGGTGTCGCACAGCGTGCCTTCGAACTGGGTGTCTCGTATGCCCAGCAACGTCACACTTTCGGCAAGGCGATCGCCCAGCACCAGGCGATTCAGTTCAAGCTCGCCGAGATGGCTACCAAGGTCGAGGCCGCTCATGCCATGATGGTGAATGCAGCACGCAAAAAGGACTCCGGGGAACGAAACGACCTCGAAGCAGGGATGGCGAAGTACCTCGCCTCCGAATACTGCAAGGAAGTCGTCGAGGACGCCTTCCGTATCCATGGCGGATACGGGTTCTCGAAGGAGTACGAGATCGAGCGCCTCTACCGCGAGGCTCCGATGCTGCTCATCGGCGAGGGTACCGCCGAGATCCAGAAAATGATCATTGGGCGCAGGCTGCTCGAGGAGTACCGATTCCAGGGCTGATTGTCGGATTTGGGTCGGTTTGGCCGCGAAGAAGATCACACCCTGTCATCGTCTTCCGGCCGCCGACTCGGCTTCTGGCTTGCCCAGTTGCGGCCCGCAACCGATAGCATCGCCCGAAAGCCGCCGTCCCCTGTTGCCAGTGCGGCATCATCCGCTACGAAGGTCATCCATGCCCCACAGCCAAACCTCTGCACACCGCGACACCCCCAAGGGCGTACGCATCGCACGCGGAGCATCGCCGTGGCTTCTGCCGACCGTCGCCACCGCGGCGCTGAGCCTCGTGCGTGCGCGCAAGTCTCGGCGTGCCGCGGCCATCGCCGTGCCCACCACCGCCCTGGCGGCGGGCATGCTGTGGTTCTTCCGCGACCCCGAGCGCGAGATCGCTCAGGGCCGGGTCATCTCCCCCGCCGACGGTGTGGTGCAGAGCATCATGCCGTGGAAGGACGGGCGCACCCGGGTCGCCATCTTCATGAGCCCGCTGAACGTCCACGTCAACCGCGCGCCGCTCGCCGGCACGGTGACGTCCGTGGAGCACGTCCCCGGTGGGTTCGTCCCGGCGTTCAACAAGGAGAGCGAGAACAACGAGCGCGTTGTCTGGCACTTCGACACCGAGCTCGGTGACATCGAGATGGTGCAGATCGCGGGGGCCGTGGCCCGCCGCATCGTGCCGTACATCCCGCAGGGGACGAAGGTCGAGCAGGGTGAGCGCATCGGCCTGATCCGCTTCGGGTCGCGCGTTGACATCTACCTTCCGGAAGGTGTCGACGTCGCCGTCGAGGTCGGTCAGACCACGACCGCGGGGGTGACTCGCATTGACCGTGATTGATCCCGACACCAGGGCCGCCGACTGGGTCGCCGACGGCGACGCGGAGGAGGCCGAAGAGGCCGAGGAGATGCCTCTGTCGTTGAGGCTGTCCATAGCGGACGCCCTCACGCTCGGTAACGCCACGTGTGGATTCATGGCGGTGTACTTCACCACCACGGGCATCCTCATCCCGCACCTCACCGGCAGCGCCGAGACCGGCATGGCGCGCAACAGCGCCGCCACCGCCGTGATCCTGATGCTCGCCGCGGCGATCTTCGACCTGTTCGACGGCATCGTGGCGCGCAAGCTGCGCTCGTCCCCGATGGGCGCCGAGCTCGACAACCTCTCGGACCTGATCAGCTTCGGTCTGGCCCCGGCCTACTTCGTACTCGTGTACGGCATGGTCACGCCCGGCGCGCAGCAGAAGGTCTCGGCGGTGGCCGCGATCGTGGTGCTGCTCGCGGTGGTGCTGCGGCTGGCGAGATTCTCGTGCGTGACCTTGAAGGACGGCATGTTCCAGGGCATGCCGAGCCCCTTCGGCGCGCTGACGGTGGTCTCGATCGTGCTGCTGGAGCTGCCGTTCATCCCGACGCTGCTCGCGATCATCGGTGTCGCCTGGCTGATGGTGAGCCGGGTCGAGTACCCCAAGCCGCGGGGTGTCCTCGCGGTGGCGATGCTCGCCTGGATCGTCGGAGCCATGGGCATGCTGGCCGCCTGGGCGTTCGACGCGCCGGGCGGACAGTTCCTGCTGCAGGCCGGTTGCGCCCTGCAGGTGGTGATGGGCGCCGTGATCCCCCTCTTCGCGACGGCCCGTCGGGTGAACACCTTCCGCGGCAACCGCCGCGAGAGCCGCGAGGCGCGCCAGGCGCAGGCGGCTCAGCTGCCGTAGCGGTACGTGTACGAGGAAGGGCCCGGAGACATGGTCTCCGGGCCCTTCCTCGTTCTGTCGGACGCCCAGGGAGCCCCTGGGGGCGGTCCACGTGTACAGCCGCCTCGGTCGCGCCGGCGCCGCCGACACGGGCCCACGCGGGTCCGGGTCCCCTCAGGGGCGCTGGTGCCACCGGCACCGGGGCGGACGGCGGGCGGCGCCCTCAAGGCCCGCGACAGGACGAACGCCGGGGCACGCGGGACCGGACGGCGGTCCTCGTATCCGTCGGGGCGGACGGGCTCGGACAGCACATCGCCCCGCCGCGCGGGCCGCGCGGCGGGGCGATACGTACCTCTGGGGTCAGCCCACCTTCGGGGTGAAGCCCTTCGCCGCCTCCGAGACCTCCGGCTGGCGGACCGTGCGCATACCGCCGGGGACCGTCTTGTCCGGCTGGAGGATGACCGACTCGCGGGAGGACGGGGCCTTCGGGTCGCTGAAGTCGTGCGTGCCGAAGCCCGCGTCGTAGCTGTTGAGCGTCAGCAGCGCCTTGTCGATGCCCTCACGGGTGAGGTCCTTGGAGGCGCAGGCCTTCTTCAGGGCCTCGCCGAAGACGCTCGCCGCCGTCCAGCCGGCCACGATGCCGTTGTCGAGGCTGTCGCTCGGGTACGCGGCCTTGTAGTCGGCGACGAGCTTCTTCGCCGTCGGCGTGTCCGCCCCGATGGGCAGGGCCGGGGAGGCGAACCAGTACATCTTCTCCAGCGCGGGACCGGCCTGGGTACCGAGCAGCTGCGGGGCGAAGGCCGAGTTGTTGCCGATGATCGGCACCAGGAGCTTGGTCGCCGCGGCGACACCGACCAGAGAGGCGGCCTGGCGCGGGCCCGCGCTGATGACGATGCCCTTGACCCCGGCCTGCTTGAGCGCGGCCACCTGCGCCGACATGTCGTTGTCGGTGGGCTTGATCTTCTGCTCCACGACCGTGAGCCCCGCCTTCTCCGCCGCGTACTTCGAGCCGGCCAGCGCGTTCTCGCCGTAGTCGCCCTCGAAGTAGACGTGGCCGAGCTTGTCGCCCGACTTCAGCCCCTTCTCCTTGACCAGGAAGTCGACGGCGTTGATCGTCTCGACGTCGTACGTGGAGCCGAGGACGCGGATGTACGGGGAGCCGAGCAGCGAGGCCGACCAGGCCTGCGGCAGCACGAGCCCCTTGTCCTGGCCGTCGACGCGCTGCTTGACGGCGGCGACGAACGGGGAGCCGATGAACTGGGTGTAGCCGACCACCTTCGGTTCCAGCTCGGTGTAGGCCGACAGGGCCTTCTGCGGGTCGTAGCCGTGGTCGCGGACCGTCAGCTCCAGCTGCCGGCCGCAGATTCCGCCGGCCGCGTTGACCTGCTTCACGTACAGCTGCTGGGCCTGCGTGACGCTCTTGCCGAGCGTGGCGTACACCCCGGTCATGTCGGTGAGCGCGCCGAGCGCGATGGTCTTGTCGGTGACACCCTTGCCGGCCTTCACCCCGCCCGCACCGGTGCCGTTGTCGTCACCGCTCTTGGCCTTGGAGCTGCAGCCGGCGGCGGTCAGGGCGACGAGGGTGGCGAGCGCGGCGGCCGTGGTTCTGGTCGCCTGTCGTCGGTGGATCATCGTTCCTCCCCAGAGGAGTGCGAGGGTTGGGCGGTTCGCTTGGGTTTCCGGGCGGCCAGCCGGACCAGGCCGCCGGGCAGGAAGAGCACCACCGCGACGACGGCGGCGCCGTAGAGATAGCGGGCTGCCTCCCCCGGTGCGATCCCGCCCGTCCCGGGGGCGGAGACCAGGGGAAGCGCGTCGCTGTACCGGTTGAGGAGCTGCGGGAGAAGGGAGACGAAGACGCCTCCGATCACCGCACCGGCGACCGAACCGAGACCGCCGATGACGATCATGGCCAGGTACTCGAGGGAGAGCATCATGCCGAAGTACTCCGGCACGGTCCGCTGGAAGACCAGCGCGAGCAGGACGCCGGCGAGCCCCGCGTACATCGACGACAGGACGAAGACGGCGGCGCGGTAGCGGGCCACGGGGATACCCATGACGCCGGCGGCGATCCGGTGGTCCCGGATGGCGTTCATGGCGCGGCCGGGACGGCCGCGAAGGACTCCGCGGGCGAACAGGGCGCCCGCGAGGAGGAGGACGAGGCCGAGGTACCAGAGCTTCTCGGCGGAGCCGAAGGGCACCTGGGCGACAAGGAGCTCACTGTCGTCGAAGGTGACGCCGAAGAGGCTGAGCGGAGGCACCGCGCGTCCGTTGAAACCGCCCGTGAGGTCGTGGGCGTTGAAGAGGACGTGCTGGCCGATGAAGATCAGCGCGAGGGTGGCGATACCCAGGTACGCGCCCCGCAGCCGGCCCGCGATCGGGCTGAACACACCACCCGCCAGGCCCGCGAGGGCGACGGCGAGGACGGCGGCGAGCCAGCCCGGCAGGCCGAATCCGGCGAGGTCGTCCTTGCCGTCGCCGGCGAAGGCGCAGTAGCCGTAGGCGCCGACGGCGAGGAAGAAGGCGTGGCCCATGGAGAGCTGGCCGGTGGCACCGGTCAGCAGGTTGATGCCGATGGCGCCGATCGCGGCTGCCATGGCGAAGAGCCCGGCCTGGAGCCAGAAGCGGTCCAGGTAGAAGGGGAACGCGGCGAGGACGAGGCCGGCGACGGCCCATGCGTAGACGCGGGGTCGGGCGAGTGTGGCGACTCCACGGCGGGGAAGCGCGTCAGACACGGGCCAGCTCCTTCGTGCCGAAGAGTCCGGCGGGGCGGATCAGCAGCACCGCGACCATCACGAGGTACGGGGCGAGGTCGCCGATACCCCGGCCGAGGAAGGTCAGATCGCCCTGGTAGCCGGTGGCGAGGGACTCGGTGACGCCCACCAGGAGTCCGCCGACGAGGGCGCCGGTGGTGGAGTCGAGGCCGCCGAGGATCGCGGCCGGGAAGGCCTTCATCGCGGCGAACGAGGTGGTGCGTTCCAGGCCGGGGGTCGGGAAGACGGTGAGGAAGAGGGCGGCGACGGCCGCGAGTCCGCCGGCCACCGCCCAGGCACCGAGCGACACCCGGCCGAGCCGGATGCCCATCAGGGCCGCGGTCTCCTGGTTCTCGGCGGCGGCGCGCATGGCGACGCCCCACGAGGTGTAGCGGAAGGCCAGCAGGAACGCGGTGATGAGCAGCGCCGCGGCGAGGAAGGCGGCGATCCGGGTCTGGGCGATCGTGACCGGGCCGAAGGTGACGACGGCATCGCCCCAGGGGTCGCCGAGCGAGAGGATGTCCGTACCGATGCGGCGGGTCAGCTCGGTGGCCAGCAGGATGTCGACGCCGATGGTCACGATGGCGAGGACGCTGTGGTCGGAGCCGCGGTAGCGGCGCATCACGAGGAACTCGACGGCCGCGCCGACCAGGGCCGCGCCGCCGATGCCGACGAGCAGCGCCGGCCAGAAGCCGATGTCGTCATGGAGCACGGCGGTGAAGTACCCGCCGGCGAGCAGCAGGGACGCGTGGGCGAAGTTGACGACTTCGGTGGCGCGGAAGATCACCACGAAGCCGAGGGCGATGAGGGCGTAGATGGAGCCCAACGAGACACCGTTGAGCAGGAGTTCGGCGAAGGTGGTCACTCGGCGGTCTCCTCTCCGAGATAGGCGCGGACGACCGCCGGGTCGTTCTGTACGTCGCCGGGGGCGCCGTCGGCGATGCGACGGCCGAAGTCGAGGACGGTGACGGCGTCGGCGAGCCGCATCACCACTCCCATGTCGTGCTCGACGAGGACGATGGAGATCCCGAGGCTGTCGCGGACACCGGCGATGACGGCGGCGGTACGTCGCCGCTCGTCGGCGGTCATACCGGCGACGGGCTCGTCGAGGAGGAGCAGCTTGGGCTCCATGCACAGGGCGCGGGCCAGTTCGGCCAGCTTCTGCTGCCCGTACGGGAGCGATCCGGCGGGCTGGGCGAGCTGCTTCTCCAGGCCGACGAAGGCGGCGATCTCGCGGACCCGGGCGCGGTGGCGCGCCTCCTCGCGGGCGGCGGAGGGCAGCCGGAGCCCGGAGGCGACGAAGCCGGTCCGGGTGAGCCGGTGGCGACCGAGCATCAGGCTGTCCTCGACGGTGGCGCGGGGCGGCAGCGCGAGGTTCTGGAAGATGCGGGCGACGCCGAGGTCCGCGATCTTGTGCGGCGGCAACGCGGTGAGCTCGTGCTCGCCGAAGCGGACGCTGCCCGAAGTCGCCTTGTAGACCCCGGAGAGGACGTTGAAGCAGGTGGACTTGCCGGCGCCGTTGGGGCCGATGACGGCGTGGACGGTGCCGGGGCGGACGGTGAAGCCGACGGAGTCGAGGGCGGTGAGCCCGGCGAAACGGACGGTGAGGTCACGGACTTCGAGGGCGGGTACGGACACGGCGGGGGGCCGGTCCGCCTCGGCGGCTGCCTCGCCGGGGGGCGGGAGCTGGCTCATCGGTTCTCCCCACGGGACGGCATCGGGCGAATGGCGGCGGCGCGCGGTGTGCGGCCGGCCGCGGGCGGGGCGGCGGTCGTCGTCATCGGCCGCCCTCCCAGCGGGCCAGGACCGGGTGCGTGGTCGCGGCGCCCGCCGCGTCGGCGGCGGCGTCCTCGTCCACGACGCCCAGGTAGCGGCGGCGGACCTCGTCGGAGGCGGCGAGTTCGGCGGCCGGGCCGGAGAGGGTGACCTCGCCGACCTCCAGGACGTACGCCCGGGAGGCGAGGCGCAGCGCGAGCGCGGCGTTCTGCTCGACGAGCAGCACGGCCGTGCCCTGGGCGTTGATCTCGCGGATGGTGTCGGCGATCCGGGCGGCCATCAGCGGCGCGAGGCCGAGCGAGGGCTCGTCCAGGAGCAGCAGCTTCGGTGAGGCCATCAGGGCGCGCCCGACGGCGAGCATCTGCTGTTCGCCGCCGGAGAGCAGCCCGGCGCGCTGGTGGGCGCGCTCGGAGAGGACGGGGAAGAGTTCGTGGACCCGTTTCAGGGCCGCCGCCTTCGCTGCGCGGTCTCCCGGCGCGCCGAGCGCTCCCGCCCGCAGGTTGTCCTCGACGGTCATACGGGCGAAGACCTGGCGGCCTTCCGGCACCTGGGACACCCCGGCGGCCACGATCCGGTCGGGTGCGAGCCCGCCGATCTCCCTGCCGCCGAGGCTGATGGTGCCGGACGTGACGGCTCCGCCGTGGAACGGCAATGTGCGCGAGATCGCCCGCAGCAGCGTGGACTTGCCCGCGCCGTTGCCGCCGAGGACGGTGACGACGCTGCCCTCCGGCACGGCGAGCGACACCTGCCGCAGGGCGCGTACCGGTCCGTATCCCGCCGACAGGTCCGCCACCTCGAGGGCGAGTGCGGTACCTCCCATGGTTCCCCTTCCGTGGGCCCGTTCAGTGGCGCTCACCCCAACACCGCGTGGGGCCGTGCGTCCACGTGCGGCGGCCGAAACGCTGCCGGTGACCAGCGGGCGCGGCGGTGGGTTGTGCACGCGCACAACACCGCGTGTCAGGGGCCTGTCGGGAAGGGGTGCGGGGTGGCATCCTCCGGGCATGGGACGGCGCAGACCGCGGACCGGCGATGACTGGAAGCTGCTGGCAGAGGCGTGCACGGCGCTTCTGGAGCGGCTGCCCGAGCTGGTGGACGAGCATCTGAGGGAGTTGCACGCGTACGAGCCGGCGTACGGCCGGATCGTGCCGTACGACCAGCACTGGCAGGAGGCCCATGAGGCGATGCGGATCGGGATCGAGATGATCTCGGCGCCCCGGGACTCGCCGCGGCGGGACCTGGAGCACGCGGACGAGATGGGGCGGCGGCGGGCCGAGCAGGGGATGCCGGTGGAGCTGGTGGTGCACGCGTACCGGCATGCCGGGCATCTGGTCTGGGACGCGCTGATCGAGGACGCGTCGGCGTTCCCGCCGAGGCTGGCCGCGCTGACGCAGTCGGCGACGATCGTGTGGTCGGCGGTGGACGCGCAGGCGGACACCGCGTCGGAGGCGTACCGGTCGACGGAGCTCGAGCTGAGGCGCCGTACGGACGAGCAGCTGCAGGCGCTCCTGGACGCCCTGCTTCAGGGGCAGCGCTCGCCGGAGGTGACCTCACGGGCGGCGGCGGGCCTGGACCTGCCGGAGCACGGGCGGTACGCGGTGGTGGTGCTGCGCCACGACCGCCGGGAGGTGCCGGAGCCGTTCCACCGGCGGGTGCAGGGGGCGGGGGTGCGGTTCCTGTGGCGGATGGGGGCGGACTGCGAGTTCGGTGTCGTGTCGCTGGCGGAGGGCACGGGGCTGGACGCGCTGTCGGAGCTCCTGGAGGGCCGCTGTCCGGGGCCCGGCGGGATCAGCCCGGTGGTCACCGGCCTGTCGGAGCTGGGCCGCGCGCGGCGCCTCGCGGAGCTGGCGCTGCGCACCTGCCCGCCCGGCTCCCACCAGGTCGTGCGGCTGGACCGCCGGATGGGCGGGGCGCTGGTGGTGGGCCAGCCGGAGCTGGCCGGGCTGCTGGTCACGGACGTGCTGGGCGCCCTGCTGGAACTGGATCCGGCGGACCGGGCGGTCCTGCTGGAGACCCTGGACGTCTGGCTGGACTGCGAGGGGTCGGCGGGTCGGGCGGCGGGTCGTCTGTACTGCCACCGCAATACGGTCTTCAACCGCCTACGCCGGCTGGAACAGCTGACGTCGCGGTCGCTGTCCCGTCCGCGGGACCTCACGGAGATGACCTTGGCGCTGGACGCGTTCCGGCTCACGGCGACGGGGTGAGGGGCGGGGCGGACTCCCCCACCCCGCCCGCGTGGGCGCTACGCCAGGAAGTCCCGGGCGATGTTCTCCGCCACCTGCTCCAGGAGCGGGCCCGCGTTCGCGATGCACTTCGCGGTGTCCGGCTCGAGGTCCGTGAGCGGGTAGGCGCGGCGGATGCCGGCCGTGCCCAGGGTCGCGGGGGCGAGCGCCAGGCGGCCGCAGACCGCGACGACCTCCTTGCCCGCCGCACGGGCCGCCGCGGCGACGCCCGCGGGGGCCTTGCCGTGCAGGGTCTGCTCGTCGAGCGAACCCTCACCCGTGATGACGAGCGTGGCCCGCTCCAGGGCCGGGGCGAAGCCCAGGACGTCGAGCATGAGCTCGATGCCGGGGCGGAAGCTCGCGTCGAGGCCGACGAGCGCCCCGTACCCGATACCGCCCGCGCCGCCGGCGCCCGGCGCGACCGCGCACTCCGCCGCCTTGGGCCCGATCGCCTTCTCCAGGACGGTCACGAAGTGCGCGAGCGCCGCGTCCAGCGTCTCGACGTCCTCGGGGGACGCGCCCTTCTGCGGGCCGTACACGGCCGGAGCGCCCTTCGGGCCGGTCAGCGGGTTGTCGACATCGCTGGCCAGGATCAGGTCCACCGAGGCGAAGCGCGGGTCGAGGCCGGAGAGGTCGGCGGAGGCGAGCGACGCCAGCGCCGCTCCTCCGGGTCCCACCGGCTCGCCCTGCGCGTCCAGGAACACCGCGCCGAGCGCGGCGAGCATCCCCGCCCCGCCGTCCGTGGTCGCGCTGCCGCCGACGCCGAAGACGATCGTCGTCGCGCCCGCGTCCAGCGCGGCGCGCAGCAGCTCGCCCGAGCCGTACGTCGTCGACGTGAGGGCCGCGAAGACGCCCGTCGGAAGCAGCTGGAGGCCCGAGGCCTCCGCCATCTCCACGACGGCCGTCGTGCCGCGCAGCGCGAACGCCGCCGTCACGGGGTCGCCGACGGGCCCGGTGACCCGTACCTCACGCCGTTCGAACCCGGCCGCCACCGCGGCGGCGACCGTACCGTCGCCGCCGTCCGCAACCGGCAGGGTCTCCACTTCCAGCTCCGGGACGACCCGTCGCAGACCTGCTGTGACCCGCTCCGCGACCTGTACGGCCGTGAGCGAGCCCTTGAACTTGTCGGCCGCGACGAGTACGCGTGCGACCTCAGTTACTGCTCCGTCCGTCACCTTGCATCCCTTGCTTTCGAACGTGCAGTCGCGCCGAGCCGACCCTATCCGCACCCCCCGACACCGTGCCACCCCCTGATAAGACGATATTCCGCACCATAAGGGTGCTATCCGAGCGCCCGGACGCGTCGGCGCGCGCCGCGACGGGGGATTCGGTACACCGGACGTATGGCGCTCACGCACGGCGAACTCGCCGACCGCATCCTCGGCGGCTGGACGGGACGGATCGCCGGGAACATGCTCGGCAAGCCCGTCGAGCGGGGCGATCACTGGACGCCCGAGCACATCGACCGCTACCTGCGGCTCACGGACGCGCTCCCGCTCACCGACTACCTGCCGCCGCCGCCCGCGGACGCCGTCGCGGCGGGGTTCGAGCTGCGGCCCGAGTGGCCGCAGTGCGTGCGCGGGCGGATCGACGGGAGCTGCCGGGACGACGACATCGACTACTCGGTGCTCGGTCTGCACCTCCTGGAGACCCACGGCTTCGCCTTCACCACGGAGCAGGTCGGCGAGCTCTGGCTGCTGCGCCTGCCCTATCTGCAGACGTTCACCGCCGAGCGGACGGCGTACCGCAATCTCGCCAACGGTCTGAAGCCGCCGCTCACGGCGACGTACGACAATCCTCACCAGGAGTGGATCGGTGCGCTGATCAGGGCGGACGTCTACGGCTGGACCTCTCCCGGCGATCCGCGCCGGGCCGCCTCGCTGGCCCGGCGGGACGCGGTGCTGTCGCACACGGGCAACGGGGTGTACGGCGCGATGTGGGCGGCGGCGCTGATCTCCGCCGCGTTCACGGCGCCGGACGTGCGCACGGCTCTGGAGACGGCGCTGGAGCGGATCCCGGCGAGCACCCGCCTGGCGCGGACGGTGCGGCACACCATCGCCCTGTACGAGTCGGAGGTGCAGTGGTCCGACACCCTCGCCGTGCTCGCCGAGGAGACGGCCGGCCTGGGCTGGATCCACACCGTTCCCAACGCGGCGGTGCTCACGGCAGGACTGCTGTACGGCGGCGGCGACTTCACCACGACGATCGCCCTGACGGTCCGCGGCGGTCTGGACACGGACTCGAACGGAGCGACGGCGGGCTCGGTGGCCGGGGTGATGTGCGGTGCGGCGGCGATCCCGCCGCAGTGGTCGGAGCCGTTGCGTGACCGGGTGCGCAGCGCGGTGTTCGGCTTCGACGGGGTGCGGATCGGCGAGTTGGCGGATCGGACGCTGCGGCTGGCTACTCTGACGGTATGACGACGACCGATTACGCCGCGTACATCGCCACCCTGCCGCGTGTCCTCGCCGGCGCCGCCGCGCTCTTCCGGGACGCGGCGGGCCGCGTTCTGATCGTCGAGCCGAACTACCGCGAGGGGTGGGTACTGCCCGGCGGCACGATCGAGTCCGACGCGGGCGAGACGCCCCGTCAGGCGGCGCGCCGCGAGACGGCGGAGGAGATCGGCCTGGACGTGGAGCTGGGGGCGCTGCTCGCGGTCGACTGGGTGCACGGCGCGGAGCGGCCGCCCATCGTGGCGTACGTGTACGACGGCGGGGTGCTGTCGGACGAGCGGTTCGCCGAGATCCGGCTCCAGGAGGAGGAACTGCTGTCCTGGAAGCTGATCACCCGCGACGAGGTCACCGCCCACCTCCCGGGAAGCCTGGCTCTGCGCGTCCTCGTCGCCCTGGACGTCCTCGCGACGGGCCGGGGCCCGGCGGAGCTGGAGAACGGTCGGGCACCGCGCTGAGCGAGCCGCGGTGCTCGGCGTCGAGTGTCATGGCCGGTCGGCCCCGGCCTCGGCATGCACGTCACACCCGTTAATCCGTTCGCGGGAGCCCCACGGACCTGCCTACGCTCGCGTCATGACCATGGTCGCGATTCTCAGCGGGGCAGGCATCTCCACGGACTCGGGCATCCCGGACTACCGGGGACCCAACGGCGTGTGGACGCGTGATCCGGAGGCCGAGAAGCTCGCCACGTACGACCACTACATGGCCGACCCGGAGATCCGGCGGCGGGCGTGGCGGATGCGTCTCGACGGGCCGGTGCTGCGCGCCGAGCCGAACGCGGCGCACCGGGCCGTCGCCGCGTTCGAACGGACCGGGAACGCGCTCCGGGTCATCACGCAGAACGTCGACGGGCTGCACCAGATCGCCGGGGTGCCGGACCGCAAGGTGCTCGAACTCCACGGTTCGGCCCGGTCGGTGGTCTGCACCGGTTGCCATGCCCGGTCGCCGATGGCCGAGGCGCTGGAGCGGGTGAAGGCCGGTGAGGACGACCCGAAGTGCCTGCGCTGCGGGGGCATTCTGAAGTCGGCGACCGTGATGTTCGGTCAGCGGCTCGATCCGGTGGTGCTGGGCGAGGCGATGTCGATCGCGAAGGCGACCGAGGTGTTCATCGCGGTCGGTACGAGCCTCCAGGTCCAGCCGGCCGCCTCCCTCGCGGGCATCGCCGCCGAGCACGGAGCCCGGTTGATCATCGTGAACGCCGAGCCCACTCCGTACGACGAGATCGCGGACGAGATCGTCCGCGAGCCGATCGGGACCTCACTGCCCGCGCTGCTGCGCCTCGGGGCCTGAGGGCGGAGGCCGGGTCAGCCGTCGGAGCGGCGCAGCCCGGCCACCGCCCATTTCGCCCGTGCGGACAGCGGACCGAGCGCCTTGACCGACGGCTTGGCGATCCTGTCCAGCAGCACTCCGGCATGCGCCATCGTCGCCTTCGCGAGGTTCGCGTCACCCGCCTCGACGGCGGCGAGCGTCAGCTCCAGGTGCTGCTCCGTGATGAGCCGACCCACGCCCCGGCGGTGCCATTCGGTGGCGTCGGCGCCGACCGCGGCCCTGGCCCGCTCCAGCGCCCGCCCCGCCGCCGCGAGGTCGCCCTTGCGGCGCTCCAGGCGGGCGAGGACGTACGCCTCCGTGGCCCGCTCCCGGGCCGTGTCCTGGAGCGAGAGGAGGTTGAACTGGGCGCGCGCCGCCTGTGCGTGGTCGCCGAGGCGCTCCAGCGCACGGCTCAGCTCCCGGAGCCGGTCCGCGTCCGGGCCCGTGTCGTCCAGCATCCGGATCAGGGCGACCCGGGCGTGCTCGATATGCCCCTGCCGGTGGGCCAGTTCGATCCAGGTGAACTCGCTGTCCTCGGCCACCTCGGCGCGGGCCCACTCCACGCCTCCGGCACTGTCGGTGACCTCCCCGTGGGTGGCCGCCCGCAGGAGCGGGACGTCCTCGGGCCGGCCGTGCGCCGCCACCAGGAGCGCGGTCAGCCGCCGTTCCCGGTACCAGTCGGTCCGTTCGGCGTTCTCGTGCTCCAGCAGGAACCGCAGCAGCGGCAGGTCGCCGTCCCGTCGGTCGTGCCACGCCGCCCGCACGGTCGCCGCGCGCAGCACCGCATCGTCGGCGACCTCCCGACGCGCGCCGGCGTCGCCGGAGCGCAGCCGTTCCAGCGCCTCCCGGCCCGGGGCGAGAACGATCTCGCGCAGGGGCTGCCGGTACGACTCGTGCAGCCGGTACGCGCACAGCTCGTCGGAGTTGAGCAGGAGGTGATCCGGCTCGGTGCGCCGGCCGGCCGACTCCGACAGGGCGACGAGCTCGACCAGCGGCCGCTCCGGCAGACCGAGCCCGTCGATCAACGCCGCTCGCTGGGCGTCCAGTTCGGGAGCGAACTCCTCCCGCGCCTCTTCGTCCGCCGCCCCTGTCTCGGCGAGGAGCTCCTCCTCGCCGAGCTCGGAGGAGATGTTCTCGCACCACCAGGGCAGCCGGACCCGCATCTCGAGCGCCTCGCCGACGCTGTCGGCGAGCAGCACGGCGCTCCCCTCGGAGGAGGCGTAGAGCACGGCCGTTCCCCCGCTCAGGAAGTACGTGCCGCCCGTGTCGTCACCGGCGATCGGCTCCAACGACGCGCCGGACGCCAGGTGCACCGGCTCGACGTGGTACGCCCGGTCCACATCGAAGTTGAACGGAAACGCGGCCAGTTCGGCCAGATCGGGGCGGCTGCGCAAGAGCTCCAGAACGCGGTCGGTCATACGGCCGAACCCTAGTGGGGCTCCGGCATCACACCCGGCACGGGTTCAGAACAGCGCGCCCGGCTCGGCGGTGCCCGACTCGAAGGCGAGCAGCCGCTGCTTGCGGCCGAGGCCGCCGCCGTACCCGGTGAGGGAGCCGCTCGCCCCGATCACCCGGTGGCAGGGCACGACGATGCTGACCGGGTTCTTGCCGTTGGCGAGGCCGACCGCACGTGAGGCGCCGGGGCTGCCGAGGGCCTCCGCCAGTTCGCCGTACGTGCGCGTCTCGCCGTACGGGATCAGGGTCAGCTGCTCCCACACCCGGAGCTGGAACGGCGTGCCGATCAGCTTCAACGGCAGGTCGAACTCGGTCAGTTCACCGGCGAAGTAGGCGTCGAGCTGGCGGATCGCCTCGCCGAAGGGGCGGGGGTCGGGCTCCCCGAAGGTCTCCTCGGCGGGACGGTGGCGCTGGTCGGTCATGTGGACACGGCTGAGGACGCCGTCGACGGCGACCAGGGTCAGCACGTCGTAGGGGCTGTCGATGACGGTGTGCCGGACGGTGGGCATGGCGCGCTGCTCCTCAGGCGGGGAGGTGGTTGATCGGGTGACTGTCGGTGGCCCAGAGGTACTGGACGGCGTAGGCCCGCCAGGGCCGCCACCGCGCGGCGCGGGTCGTCAGCGCGGCCGGGGTGGCGGGCAGGCCGAGGCCCTCGGCGGCGCGGCGGACCCCGAGGTCCCCGGGGAGGAAGGCGTCGGGGTCGCCGAGCGCCCGCATCGCGATGACCTCGGTGGTCCAGGGGCCGAAGCCGGGCAGCGCGAGGAGCCGGGCGCGGGCCTCGTCCCAGTCGGTGGCCGAACCGAGGCTCAGGGAGCCGTCGGCGAGGGCCTCGACGAGGGTGAGGAGCGTGGTGCGGCGGCTGCCGGGCAGCGCGAGGGACTCGGGGTCGAGTCCGGCGAGCGCCTGGGGGGTGGGGAAGAGATGGGTGAGGCCGCCCTCGGGGTCCTCGACGGGGACGCCGTGCGCGGCGACGAGCCGGGCCGCGTGCGTGCGGGCGGCCGCCGTCGAGACCTGCTGGCCGAGGACGGCCCGTACGGCGAACTCGGCGGCGTCCACGGTCCGCGGCACGCGTCGCCCGGGAGCCCGCTCGACCAGCGGGGCCAGCAGCGGATCCGTGCACAGCTGCTCGTCGACGGCGACCGGGTCGGCATCGAGATCGAGCATCCAGCGGCAGCGGCTGATGGCGAGGGTGAGATCGCGCGGGTCGGTGAGGAAGAGCCGGCAGGCGATGTGGTCGGCCCGGGGCGCGAGGGCCACGATGCCGTGGCCGTGCGGCAGCGTCAGGGTCCGCCGGTACGCGCCGTCCCGCCACTCCTCCACGCCGGGGACGGCGGTCGCGGCGAGATGGCCGAAGAGATTGGAAGGGTTGAGGGGCGCACGGTACGGCAGCCGCAGCGCGATGACGCCCGGGGTGCGCGGGGCGTCCGCGGCGCCCCGCGACCGCGCCGCCCGGGCACGCAGCTCTCCCGGCGCGAGGGCGAAGACCTCGCGGACGGTGTCGTTGAAGGTCCGGATCGAGGAGAAGCCGGCGGCGAAGGCGATCTCGGCCATGGGCATCGGCGTCGTCTCGATGAGCAGCCGGGCGGTCTGGGCCCGCTGGGCGCGGGCCAGGGCGAGCGGTCCCGCGCCGAGTTCGGCGAGGAGCTGGCGCTCGATCTGGCGGGTGGACCAGCCCAGCCGGGCCGCGAGCCCGGGCACGCCCTCGCGGTCCACGACGCCGTCCTGGATGAGCCGCATGGCCCGGGCGACGGCGTCGGCCCGTACGTTCCACTCGGGCGAACCGGGGCTGGTGTCGGGGCGGCACCGCTTGCACGCCCGGAAGCCGGCGCGCTGGCAGGAGGCGGCGCTCGGGTGGAAGACCATGTTCTCGGCCTTGGGCGGCACGACCGGGCAGCTGGGGCGGCAGTAGATCCGAGTCGTCAGGACGGCGGTGAAGAACACGCCGTCGAAGCGGGCGTCCTTCGATCGGACGGCCCGTACGCAGCGCTCGGTGTCGGTGTGCATGCATCCAGGATCGGGGATCCCGGGGCGGTCGGCTGGCGAGAAAACGACATGGACGTTCCCTGTGAGCGGATCGGGCCCGACTGCCCCACCGGCCCCGCCTCGCCTCGATATCCCGCCGCGGCAGGAGCAGCATGGAAGGGAAACCGAGGAAGTGGACGGGTGACAGCCGAATCAGTGACGACAGCCGAACCTCCGAGAAGCACCCCATGAGCGGACGTCTTGGCCGCCGACCCAAGGGGCTGGGGCTGCACAGCGTCGCCGGGCAGGTGTTCGCCCTGCAGGCGATCATCGTCGTGCTGCTGGTGACCGCCGGGGCGCTGGCCCTGTTCTTCCAGGCCCGGTACGACACGGAGCGCGACGCGCGCAACCGTTCGCTGGCAGCGGCGGAGGCCTTCGCGCACGCGCCGGGGCTTGTCGACTCCCTGAAGGCACCCGACCCGACGCTCCTGCTCCAGGACCGGGCCGAGACCGCGCGCATGGCCTCGGGGCTCGACTTCCTCGCCGTGATGACGCCCGACGGGATCCGCTACACGGACTCCCGGCCGGAGCTGATCGGGCAGCGCGCCACCGGTGACATCGCCAGGGCCAGGGCCGGTGAGTCGTTCACGGAGATCTTCACCGGGGAGCCGTCGGACGCCGTCCGGGCCATCGTCCCGATCCGGACCGAGGACGGCGACATCGTCGGCCTGGTGGGCGCGGGGGTCGAGATCCAAAACGTCGGCAACGTGGTCGAGGACCAGCTGCCGCTGCTGTTCGGCACGGCCGCGGGAGCGCTGCTGCTTGCGGTGGGCGGCGCGGCGCTGGTGAGCCGGCGGCTGCGCCGGCAGACCCACGGCCTGGGCCCGCTGGAGATGACCCGGATCAACGAGCACCACGAGGCGGTCCTGCACGCGGTGCGCGAGGGCGTGATGATCATCGACGCGGACCGCCGGCTGCTGCTCGCCAACGACGAGGCGCGCCGCCTGCTCGACCTGGCGCCCGACGCCGAGCAACGGCACGTCACCGAGCTGGGCCTGGACCCCCGTACCGCCGCGCTGCTCTCCTCCGGGCGGGTCGTGACCGACGAGGTGCATCTGGCGGGCGACCGGCTGCTCGCCGTCAACGTACGGCCCACGGCGCCGTACCGTGGCCGGCCCACCGGGACCGTGATGACCCTGCGGGACTCGACCGAACTCAGCACGATCTCGGGCCGGGCCGAGGTGGCCCGCGGCCGGCTGCAACTGCTGTACGAGGCCGGGGTGCGGATCGGTACGACGCTGGACGTCGTACGGACCGCGGAGGAGCTGACGGAGGTGGCCGTCCCGCGCTTCTCGGACTTCGTCACCGTGGAGCTGCTGGAGCCGGTGCTGCGCGGCGAGGAGCCGTCGGGGGCGTTCACCGAGATGCGGCGTACGGCGTTGAACGGCACCCGCGCGGAGCATCCGTTCCAGCCGGTGGGCGACGTGATCAGGTTCGTCGTGCCGACCACGCCGATGGCGAGGGCGCTCGACGCCGGTCACGCGGTGCTGGTGGCGGACCTGACGACGGCCGGGGGCTGGCAGGCCCAGGACCCCGAGGGGGCGACGGACGCCCTGGCGTACGGACTCCACTCGCTCGTCGCCGTGCCGCTGCTGGCCCGGGGTGTCGTCCTGGGGATGGCCAACTTCTGGCGGGCCGAGACCGACGAAGCCTTCGGGGAGGAGGACCTGACGTTCGCGGAGGAGCTGACCGCGCGCGCCGCGGTCTCGATCGACAACGCCCGTCGGTTCACCCGCGAGCACGCCATGGCGGTGACGCTTCAGCGCAGTCTGCTCCCCCGCGTCCTGCCCGAGCTGTCGGCGGTCCACGTGGCCTACCGCTATCTGCCGGCGAAGGCGGGCGTCGGCGGCGACTGGTTCGACGTGATCCCGCTGCCGGGCGCCCGGGTGGCGCTGGTCGTCGGCGATGTCGTCGGGCACGGTCTCCATGCCGCGGCGTCGATGGGCCGGCTGCGTACGGCGGTGCACAACTTCTCCACCCTGGACCTGCCGCCCGACGAGCTCCTGGGCCACCTCGACGAGCTGATCGACCGGATCGACCAGCCCGACACGGGCGGCGGGGAGGACAGGGGCGAGGCCGGTGCGGGCGACGCCGAGGACGAGGGCAACGAGCGGATGACCGGCGCCACCTGCCTGTACGTGGTCTACGACCCCGCGAGCGGGCGCTGCACCATGGCCCGGGCCGGGCATCCTGGGCCGGCGCTGGTGCACCGCGACGGCCGGGTGGAGTTCCCGGAGGTGCCTGCCGGGCTGCCGCTGGGCGTGGGCGGGATGCCGTTCGAGGCGACCGAGCTGCAACTGCCGGAGGGAAGTCGGCTGGTGCTGTTCACGGACGGCCTTCTGGAGGATCGCGACCGGGACTTCGACACGGGGCTCGGGCTGCTGTGCGACGCGCTGGCCACGACGGGGCGCAGTCCGGAACAGGCCTGCGCCGACGTCCTGACCACGCTGCTCGGGCCCGCTCCGGACGACGACATCGTGCTGCTGATCGCCGACACCCAGCGCCTGGACGCCGACCGGATCGCGGAGTGGAACGTTCCCGCCGACCCGGCCGAGGTCTCCCGGGTCCGCAACGCAGGCGCCGCGCAGCTCGAAGCCTGGGAGCTGGGCTCCCTCTCGTTCACCGCCGAACTCATCCTCAGTGAACTCGTCACCAACGCCATCCGGTACGGTGCCGAGCCCATCCGGGTCCGGCTGCTCCGCGACCGCAGGCTGATCTGCGAGATCTCCGACGGCAGCAGCACCGCCCCGCATCTGCGCTACGCGGCCACCACCGACGAGGGCGGCCGTGGGCTGTTCCTCGTCGCCCAGTTCGCCGAGCGGTGGGGCACCCGTTACACCAAGCGCGGCAAGGTCATCTGGGCGGAACTTCCGCTGACCACGCGCGACTCGGAGCTGCCGGGACTTCCGGCGCCGGACCTCGACGCCCTGGAGGACCTGGCCTGGTGAGTCGGCGTCCGGCCGTCACCGCAGGGGCGTGCGGGCCAGGAGTACGGCGACGTCGTCCGGCGGTGCGCAGGGCAGCAGTTGCGCGAGGATGTCGTCGCAGAGCTGGCTGAGCGGCTGTTCGATGTGCAGCAGCGCCTGGGCGAGCTGGTCCATGCCCTGGTCGAGGTCCCGGTCCCTGGCCTCGATGAGGCCGTCGGTGTACAGCACCAGCAGGCTGCCCGGCGGGAGCCGCAGCTCCTCGGTCCGGAAGTCCTGGCCGCCGGTGCCGAGCGGGGTGCCGGGCGGGCCCTCCAGAAAGGTGATCGCGCCGTCCGCGGTGGCCACGGCCGGTGGGGGGTGTCCGGCCCGGGCGATGACGACCCCGCCGGTGGCCGGGTCGTGGACGGCGTAGACACAGGTCGCCATCTCGTCCTCGCCCAGGTCGGCGACGGCCGCGTCGAGGGAGCGGAGCAGTTGGGCGGGCGGCACCCCGTGCCGGGCGAGGGTGCGTACGGCCGTACGGAGCTGGCCCATCACGGCCGCGGCGTGGATGCCGTGCCCCATGACGTCGCCGATGACGAGACCCGTCCGGCCCTCGGGCAGGGCGATGACGTCGAACCAGTCGCCGCCCACGTCGTGGTCGCTCGCGGGGAGGTAGCGGCCGGTGAGCTCCAGGCCTTCGACCTTGGGCAGGGCACTGTTGGTGAGGCTGCGTTGCAGTGTGAGGGCGGCCTCGCGCTGGGTGGTGTACATCCGGGCGTTGTCGATGTTCAGGGCCGCGCGGGCGACGAGTTCGTCGACGAGGACGCAGTCCTGCTCGTCGAAGGGTTCGCGCTCTTTGAGGCGGGTCATGCTGACGGCGCCGAGCACCTTGCCGCGGGCGACGAGCGGGACGATGCGCGCGGAGCCGATGTTGGCCTGGAAGTAGGCCTTGAGGGGGTCGGTGCGGGGGTCGGGGAAGAGCGCCGGGAGGTCGGAGTGGTAGAGGTTCATCGGCCGGGCGTCGGTGATGACCTGCTCGTACACGGTGCCGAGCGGGATCTGGAAGGTCTGTCCCGGGACGAGCAGGGCGGTGGGCGCGGTCGGGTCGGGAAAGACGGCCGCGAGGCGGCGCAGCAGGCCATGGCTGGAGGCGCCCGCCTCGTCGGGTTCGATGACGCTCTCGAGCAGCTGCACATCGGCCGAGTCGGCGAGCTGCGGTACGAGGACCTGGACGATCTCCTCTGCGGTCTGGCTCAGGTCGAGGGTGGTGCCGATCCGGGTGCCGGCCTCCGCGAGCAGGGCGAAGCGGTGCCGGGCCCGTTCGGCCTCGACGAGCGCGCGCTGCCCCTCGGTGATGTCGATGAGGGAGGCGATCAGGCCGAGCCGCCGGCCCGAGCCGTCGAGGAGCGGGGCGTAGGAGCAGGACCAGGTCCGGTCGTGGTCGGGGTCGGCCGAGGTGCGGCCGGTGCGGCGCACATCGACGACGGCCTCGCCGCGTTCGAGGACCTGCCGCATGGTGGCTTCCAGCGCGACGGCGTTGACACCGGGCACCACCTCGGTCAGCCGCTTGCCGAGATGCTCTTCGGCCGAGGCCCCGTTCATCCGCGCGAGGGCGTCGTTGACCCGGAGGAACCGCAGGTCGGGACCGAGGGTGGCGAGGCCGATGGGCGACTGGGTGAAGAGGCTCTGGAGGGCGGCGAGCGAGTCCCGCATCCGCAGGACCTCGGAGGTCTCCACGGCGATGAGCATCGCGCCGGGCCGCCCCTGGGGGTCGACCTCGGGGACGATCCACATCTCCATCGTGATCTGGTGACCGTCACGGTGGCGTACGGGCAGGGTGCCGACGACGGTCTCGCCGGCCTGGACACGGCGGGTCAGCTGATCGGCGAGTTCCCGGTTGGCGTCGGGGACCAGAATGGGTGAGGCGGGGCGGCCGAGGACATCCTCGGGACGGTGGCCGAGCAGGTCCTGGGCGGCCAGCGACCACTCCACGACGCACCCGTCCGAGTCCTCCCTCCACAGGGCGATCGGCAGTAGTTCGCGCAGTACACCCGCGTATCCGATGGCCGCCGGTGGCCGTTCCGGCGTCTCGCTCGGCGACTGAAAAGTGTCCAACACTTCGACCTAACCCCGGGGGGTGCCTTCCTTCCCCATCACCCTAGCCGAGCCGTCGGAACGGGGCGCTGTGGCACCGCTCCGTACAGTGTGGGTTCCCCTCCCGGCGACCCGCCGGTAACTTGGCGCGCGCCCACTCCCCGACCGTCATGGCAGGTACGAGATGCAGAGCGTGTTACGTGTGGTCCGAGGCGTCCTCCTGGTGGGCGCGCTGCTTGTGCCGACCGTGCCGGGTGCCGCGGCGCAGGCCGGTCCTCTCCGGTCGGCGACGGCCGCGTCGGACGGGGCGGACGCCACCGCCCGCACGTCCGAGGCCGCCTCCTGGACCCCGCCGCTGTCCACCCGGGGACGCCATGTGGTCGATGCCCATGGCAACCGTTTCCGGCTGCGGTCCGGCAACTGGGACGGCGCCCAAGGGTCCTGGAACGGCTCGGGCGACATCTCCGACCCGGCCAACCACCATGCCGGGCAGCCCTCCCACGGCATCCCGCTCGGCCTGGACCGCACCCCTCTCCCCACGCTCCTCGCCGACTTCCGCGCCCTCGGACTGAACAGCATCCGGCTCCCCTTCTCCAACGAGATGCTGCGCGCGACGGCTCCCGTGCCGGACAGCGCCGTGGCGGCCAACCCGGCCCTGCGTGGCAGGACTCCGCTGCAGGTCTTCGACGCCGTCGTCGCCGCCCTCACCGCCGACGGGTTCGCCGTCATCCTCAACAACCACACCGTGACGACCCGCTGGTGCTGTGCGGTGGACGGAAACGAACGCTGGAACAGCAGCGGGCAGTCCACCGCCCGGTGGGCCGACGACTGGGTCTTCATGGCGAAGCGCTACCGCGCCGACCCGCGCGTGGTCGGCGCCGACCTGTACAACGAGGTCCGCCGCGACATCTGGGACGACCCCAACTGGGGCCTGGGCGACAACCACGACTGGCACGCCGCGGCGCAGGAGGCCGGCGACCGCATCCTGGCCGAGGCCAACCCGAACCTGCTCATCGTCGTCGAGGGCATCAACTGGCAGGGCATTCCGGTGGACGGCTTCCCGCACGGCCGCCCCACCCTCGCCCCGGTCCGTACCCTCTCGCACACCCTGGTGGCCTCGGGCAAGCTCGTCTACTCGGCCCACTTCTACGGCTACACCGGCCCGAACCACAGCGGCGCCACGGGCATCGGCGAGACCAGCGACCTGCGCTACCAGGACCTCGGCCGCGAGCAGCTCCGCCAGGTCGTCCACGACCAGGCGCTCTACGTCTCCGCCGAGACCGGCAAGCACTTCACCGCCCCGGTGTGGATCAGCGAGTTCGGCATCGGAGCCGACGAGACGAACAGCCGCCCGCGTGACTGGTTCCGCAACCTGACCGAGCTGCTCACCGACGCCGACGTGGACTACGCGTACTGGCCGCTCGTCGGCTGGAGCGGCGGAGGGGACAGCTGGGCGCTGCTGCGGTACGACTCCGAGGGCCGACGGACCGGGGTCCTGGACGCGGGCGACTGGCGGACCCCGCTGTGGACCGGGCTGACCGACGCGCCCGGCCGCACCGGAGCCGTACCCGTCACACCCGCCTGGTATCAGCTGACGACCGACCACCGTGACCACAACGCCTCGCTGCGGGTGCGGGCGGGCGGGGACTGGGACAGCGGCGCCCGGAAGGCCGTCTGCCCCGACGGCTCCCGGCTGGCCGGGCTGAGCCACACCGGCGGGCGCGGTCTGTGCGCGAGTTCCGCCCTGCGCGCCGCCACCGGCGGGCACACCGTCGTCCGCGACGAGTCGCACGTCCCGCCGGGCGGGGACTGGGCCGGCGGGTACACCAAGTTCCAGTGCCCGGCCGGTCAGTTCCTGATCGGCTACAGCCTGCGCGGCGAGCGGGTCTCCGCCGCCCTGTGCGCTCCGGCCCGTACGGCGCTCGCGGCGAGCGGCGGCCGCACGGTGTGGTTCGACCGGGGCGACAACCGCCCGGCGGGCACGCCCGGTGGGGAGTACGCGAGCGGCCACTACAAGGGCCAGTGTCTGCCCACCGAGTACGCCGCGGGCATCGCCTTCACCACCCGGTTCGGCGCCCGGACCTCCCCGGCCGCGCTGCTGTGCCGCCCCGCTCCCCCGGAGGCGTGACGGTCAGACGGACGACATGGCGTGGGGCGTCTCCAGGACGGCGGCGATGCCCTGCGCCAGGTACGGGATCCGGTGCGCGGAGACGCCCGCGATGTTGATGCGGCCCGTGGTCGTGCCGTAGATGCCGAACCGCTCGCGCAGCACGCCCATCCGGTCGGGCGTGAGCGGCAGCATCGAGAACATGCCCTTCTGCCGCGCGAGTGACGTCGCCTGCTCGTCCTGGCCGAGGGCGCGGAGATGGGCGACGAGGTCGGCGCGGTTGGCCGTGATGCGGTGCCGCATCACGTCGAGTTCCGCGAGCCACTCGGTCCGCAGCCGCTCGTCCTCCAGGACGGTGGCGACGACGGCGGCGCCGTGCTCGGGCGGCATGGAGTACAGGGTGCGCGCGGCGTTCTGGAGTGCCGTCTCCACGTGCGTCAGCGCCTTGCCCGACGAACCCACGACCATGGCACACCCGGTGCGGTCGCTGTACAGGCCGAAGTTCTTGGAGCAGCTGACGGCGATCAGCACCTCGGGCAGCCGCTCGGCCAGCATCCGGGTGGCCCGCAGGTCGGCGGCGAGGCCGTCGCCGAGCCCGTGGTACGCGAGGTCGACGAAGGGGACCCAGCCGTTGGCCGCGGCGAGTGCGGCCAGCTCCTCCCACATGGCGAAGGAGGGGTCGACCCCGGTGGGGTTGTGGCAGCAGCCCTGGAGCAGGACGACGTCGTCCCGGCGGGCCGCGCTCAGATCGTCGAGCACGGCCGCGGTGTCCGGCAGTCCGGTGGAGTCGAGCCTGCCGTACGTCCGGACCCGGAGGCCGGCGCCTTCCAGGATGGGGCGGTGATTGACGTAGGCGGGGTCGCTGATCCACACCGTGGTGCCGGGGCGCGTCCGGCTCACGAGATCGGCGAGCAGACGCAGGGCTCCGGTGCCCGCCACGGTCTGGACGGCCGTCGCCCGCGCGGTCAGCGCCTCGGTGCCGAGGACCATGGACAGCATGGCGCGGTTGAAGGCGATGTTGCCCGAGAGCCCGCGGTACTCCTTGGAGGCGGAGCGTTCCGCCAGGCGTATCTCGGCCTCCCTGACCGCAGCCATGACGGGGGTGACCCCGGTGTGGTCGCGGTAGACGCCGAGTACGAGGTTCAGGCGCTCGGGTCGCGGATCGGCGGCGAACTCGGCGGCGAGGTCCCACAGCGGGTCCACAGGCGGGGCGGGCAGCAGCTCAAGCATGGGCGGAGACCTTGGATCGGGGGCGCCGGTTGGCGAGCGCGACGCCGAGGGTGATGAGGGGCACGCCGACCATGACGGACAGGGTCGGCGACTCGTCGAGGAGAGGGATGGCCAGCAGGACGACGGCGACCGGGCTGAGGCTGCCGACGACCGAGCTGCGCTCCGGTCCCAGCCGGCGGATGGCGAACGCGTACAGCAGCCCGGCGCACAGGCCGACGCCCAGACCCTGGACGACGAGGAACAGCGCGATGTCGCCACCGGCCGCCCGGGCGAGGCCGGTGGGCAGGATCCCGGTCAGAGTCAGCAGCGCGATGACGGCGAAGGAGGGCAGGCAGAGCAGCCCGATGGACCCGACGGGGTCGAGGTCCACCTCACGCAGACCCACGGTGTAGAGGGCCCACAGACCGCTGGCGACGAGCAGCGTTCCCACGCCGAGCAGCGCGTCCGCGTCCAGCGCTGCCGTATGGCGCCAGACCAGCGCCACGACGCCTGCCACGATCAGCGCGAGACCGGCCGACTGGGTGCCGCGCGGGACGCTCTTCCCGCCCGCGACCATGAGGGCGGAGACGAACAGCGGGACCATGCCCGGGACGATCGCCCCGACGAACGCGGCCGAGGTCAGCGAACCGCCGTACATGGCGGCGAGGAAGAACGGGACCCCCGCACCACAGATGATCTTGACCGCGGGGCCGAGCCGCACCGCGGCCAGCCGGCGCCTGCGCCGCCACAGGGCGGGCGCGAGGACCACGAGGGGCACACCGAAGCGCAGCAGCGCCGCGTCGGCGGGCAGCAGCGTGGAGGCGCTCAGCGCACGGGCGCTGAGGGCGAACGCGGCCCAGATCGTCACGGTGAGCAGCAGGGCGAGATACCCGACGGTCTGCGGGGAGAGCGACCCGCTCCGGCCGACGCCAGGCGTCGACTCCACGGGCGGTGCCCCCATCGTTCGTATCCCGCCCACCGAAAGTCCTCCCGCTCGCACCACTGCCACAAGCAACGGTAGAGCTTTCGGCGAGGCAGCCGATTGCCAGTTCTGCCCTCCAGACCTAGCGTGGGGGCAGAATCTGCCAAGAAATGATGAAGGAGCGGCATTGGACGCGGTGGACCTGCAGATCATCCACGAGTTGCAGCAGGACGGCCGGCTGTCCAACCAGGATCTCGCCGACCGGATCAGGCTGTCCCCGTCGCCGTGTCTGCGCCGCGTGCGCCGTCTGGAGGAGGCGGGCCTGATCCGCGGCTACACGGCCATGGTGGACCAGGTCGCGTTCGGTCTGCCGATCACCGTCTTCGTACGGATCCGGCTGGAACGCCACACCGCCGAGGCCGTCAACGTGTTCGAGGAGCATGTCGGCCTCATCGAGCACATCCAGGACTGCTATCTGATGGCAGGCAGCAGCGACTACCTGCTCAGGGTCGTGATCGAGAGCCTGGAGGCGTACGAAGCCCTGGTGCGCAACCGGATCCACGCCATCCCCGGTATCGCGTCCATCGAGTCCAGCTTCGCCTTCGGCAGCGTGAAGCAGTCCAGGATCTATCCGCGACCCACGGCTCCGGACGGAATCCGCCGGGGCTGAATCCCACCCGGCGGCCGCACCTGCCCGACGGCCGTCACCGACCGGGGGCCGACCGGTGGGGGTCGCCGCGCCGACCGACGGCGCCGGGACGACCGGTCCGGCCGACCGCATCAGAGGCCGAACTCCTGCGGGGAGACGCCGAGTGCCGCACACGCCTCACGGAGGACCTGCTCCTCGGCGGGGGCGATGTAGCCGTCCGCGCCGGCGACGACGAAGCCGGTCTGCACGACCGCCTTGGCCTCCACGGGCTTCTTCGCCGCCTTGGCGATCTCCTGCAGGGCCTCCGTCCTGCCCTGCTGGAAGTTGTACGTCAACTGGTCGACGTGCTTGTTGAACCGCTGCCGCAGCTGGTCCGGCGGGAAGTTCCGCAGGACGTCGTTCTGCAGGATGAGCGACTCCACATGCTGCCGCTCCACCGGATCGACCGACCCGTCGGCGGCCGCGACCAGCGCGCACATGGCCATGCTCGCGTCCCGGTAGGCGCCGCTCTTGAGCTCCGTCTTGAGGGAGGCGAGCTGGGTCTTGAGCACGCCGACGAGCTGGGCCTTCGATCCTCCGCGCGCCCCCGCGCCCGACCCCGCACCCGGCTGTCCGTGGCCACCGGCGCCCCGTGCTCCCTGCGCCTGCTGCTGAAGCCCCTTGGCCTGGTCCTTGATCCGGTCCCACATCGCCATGCGTGCCACCTCGGCTAGCCGTTCGTCCGCGCGCGTTCCGCACGTCCCCCTGGAAACGGCTGCCGCCCCTTCCGAGTTCCCCCGCCGCACGGGCTACGCGGCGCGGACCCTCGCGGCGAAGGCCCGATACGCCTCCTCGTCGAAGAGGACGAACCTGACCTCCTCGACGGCGGTCTCCGTGCTCCGCACGGTCTCGACGGCGATGCGGGCGCCGTCGTCCATCGGCCAGCCGTAGATCCCGGTGGAGATGGCCGGGAAGGCGACGGTACGGGCGCCCAGCTCGTCGGCCACCCGGAGAGACTCCCGGTAGCACGAGGCCAGCAACTCCGACCGGTCCTCGTCCCGGGACCAGACGGGACCGACGGTGTGGATCACCCACTGGGCGTCGAGCCGTCCCGCCGTCGTGGCGACGGCTCGGCCGGTGGCGAGGCCCCGGCCGTAGTGGCCCGCTCGGAGCGCGCGGCAGGCGTCCAGGACGGCCGGGCCGCCACGGCGGTGGATCGCGCCGTCGACGCCGCCTCCGCCGAGGAGGGAGGAGTTCGCGGCGTTGACGATGGCGTCGACGTGCTGGTCCGTGATGTCGCCGGAGTCGAGGACGAGGGACGGCTGCGTGCTCATGAAGCCATCATCGCGCCGTCCTCGCACCGGCGCTTCGGAATTGCGTACGACTCGGACGAGCTCCGGCGGCTCGGGCGGACTCCGAGGCCCGGACGGATGCCGGCCGCCGTGCAGTCGTCAGTTCCGCGTCGCGCGCAGTCGGCGCCAGACCGCCTTGGCCGCGTTGTGGCCGGACATGCCGTGCACGCCCGGGCCCGGCGGCGTCGCGGCGGAGCAGAGGAAGACCGCCGGGTGCGGGGTGGCGTACGGACGCAGCGACAGCTTGGGGCGCAGCAGCAGTTGGAGCCCGCGGGCCGCGCCGCAGGCGATGTCGCCGCCCACGTAGTTGGCGTTGCCGGCGGCCATTTCGGGCGGTCCGGCGGTGGCGCGGGCCAGGACCAGGTCGCGGAAGCCGGGGGCGAAGCGCTCGATCTGGCGCTCCACGGCATCGGTGAGATCGCCCTCCCAGCCGTTCGGCACATGGCCGTACGTCCAGAAGGACTGCTTGCCCTCGGGGGCCCGGCCGGGGTCGACGAGGCTGGGCTGGGCGGTGATGAGGAAGGGCGTGCGGGGGGCCGTGCCGGAGGACGCCTGGTTCAGTGCGGTGCCGATCTCGCCGCTGGTGGGCCCGATCTGGACGGTGCCCGCCTGCCGGGGCGCTTCCGCCGTCCACGGCACGGGGCCGTCCAGCGCGTAGTCGATCTTGAAGACGCTCGCGCCGTACCGGTAGTGGTCGTAGTGGCTGCCGAAGCCGGCGATGCGCGCCAGGGCGGTGGGCGAGGTGTCGAAGATGTACGCGCGGGCCGGCGGCAGGTCGTCGAGCCGCTTGACCTCGTAGTCGGTGTGGACGGCGCCCCCCAGATCCTTCAGATACGCGGTGAGGGCGTCCGAGATCGACTGGGAACCGCCGCGCGGCATCGGCCAGCCGCCCTCGTGCGCGGCGAGCGCGAAGACGAGACCGACCGCCGTGGTGGCGAACCCGCCCAGCGGGGCGATGACATGACCGACGAGCCCGGCGAACAGGGCCCGTGCCTTCTCGTCCTGGAAACGGCGCAGGGTCCAGGTCGAGGGCCGCATGCCGTCGAGGCCGAACCGGGCGAGCGTGACCGGGTCCCGGGGCAGCGCGGTGAGCGGCAGGGACATGAAGTCCCGTGCCAGGGTGTCCCACTTGCCGAGGTACGGGGCGACGAGCCTGCGGTACGTGCCGGCGTCACGCGGCCCGAAGGAGGCGGCGGTCTCGGCGACGGACCGGGAGAGCACGGCGGCGGTGCCGTCGTCCCAGGGGTGCGCCATGGGCAGTCGGGGGTGCAGCCACTCGAGGCCGTACCGGTCCAGCGGCATCGTCTTGAAGACGGGTGAGCCGAATCCCAGCGGGTGCACGGCGGAACAGGGGTCGTGCAGGAAGCCGGGGAGCGTCAGCTCCGCGGTCCTGGCACCCCCGCCGACGGTCGACCGGGCCTCGAACACGGCGACGGAGAAGCCTCGTCGGGCCAGCTCCACCGCGGCGGTCAGTCCGTTGGGCCCCGCCCCCACGACGACGGCATCGAGCATCGACGGCACCTTGGGACTCCTTCGTCAGCCGATGGCCAAGGCTCCCAGGATATTCCTGGGCCCCTTCGGACCTCACTGCCCCCGGAGCAGTGTCCGGATCCGGTCTGCGGTGGCCGCATCGCGTGCCGCGGTGAACGGCAGCGCGTTGCCTCCGGTGATGTGGAACGGCTCGCCGGCGATGGTCGTGTGGGCGCCGCCCGCCTCGGTCACCAGGAGCAGTCCGGCGGCGTGGTCCCAGGCGTACTCCCAACTGAAAGCGGTCCCGTCGAGGATGCCCCGGGCCACGTCCAGGTACTCCAGTCCGGCCGAGCCGCAGGGGCGCGGGTGGACGCCCTCCGTGTCCAGGCCGAGCAGGGCTCGCTTCTGGTCCTCGGTGGTGTAGTCGGGGTGGGAGGTGGCGACCTTCAGATCCGCCCCGGGCGCCGGTGAGCCGGACCGTATCGGCTCTCCGTTGAGCGTGGCCCCGCGTCCGCGCACGGCGACCGCCATCTCGTCCAGGACGGGGGCGAACGTCCAGGAGGCGAGCAGCTCGCCGCGCCGGGCGAGCGCCACGAGGCTGCAGAAGCCGGGCTCTCCGCGCACGAATTGGCGCGTGCCGTCGACAGGGTCGACGATCCAGACCGGGGCGTCTCCCTGCAGCGCCTCGTAGACCGCGGGGTCGGCGTGGACGGCCTCCTCGCCGACGACCACGGAGCCGGGCAGCAGCGCCGTCAGGGACGCGGTCAGATGCTCCTCCGCGGCCCGGTCGGCGACCGTCACCAGGTCGTGCGGTCCGTTCTTCTCGACGATCTCGTGCGCGGCGAGCTGGCGGAAGCGCGGCGTGATCTCGGCCGCGGCCGCCTTGCGGACCGCCTCCTCCACTTCGGTCGTACCACCGGCGAGGATGTGGTCAAGGAAGTCATCGATCATGCGTCCAGCTAAGCACGTCGGTCTGACATGTCGGCTGTCCGCTCCTTAACCCTCCGTTTCCCCGCGGAGTACGCTTTGGACCGGTTCACCCCTTACGGGGAATCGGGGAGAGGGAGGGTCCGTGCACGGCGAGTACAAGGTTCCCGGCGGCAAGCTGGTGGTCGTCGACCTCGAGACACGGGACGGCGTCCTCGCGGACGTCCGGGTCGCGGGCGACTTCTTCCTGGAGCCGGACGAGGCGATTCTCGCCATCGACCGTGCCCTCGACGGCGCCCCGATCGACACCGACGCGTCGGGGCTCGCGGCCCGGATCGACGCGGCGCTGCCGCCCGGCACGGAGATGTACGGCCTGACCACGGAGGGCATCGGGGTCGCGGTCCGCCGGGCCCTCGCGCACGCGACGGACTGGACCGACTACGACTGGCAGCTCGTCCACGAGCCGCCGCAGTCCCCCGCCCTGCACATGGCCCTGGACGAGGTCCTCACCGCCGAGGTCGCGGCGGGCCGCCGTCCGCCGACCCTGCGGGTCTGGGAGTGGGGCGCGCCGGCGGTCGTCATCGGAAGCTTCCAGTCGCTGCGCAACGAGGTGGACCCGGAGGCGGCCGAGCGGCACGGCTTCGAGGTGGTGCGCCGGATCAGTGGCGGTGGCGCGATGTTCATCGAACCGGGCAACACCATCACGTACTCGCTGTCGGTGCCCGACGCCCTGGTCCAGGGACTGTCCTTCACCGACAGCTACGCCTACCTCGACGACTGGGTGCTGGGCGCCCTCGGCGACATGGGGGTCAAGGCCTGGTACCAGCCGCTGAACGACATCGCCACGGACACCGGGAAGATCGCGGGTGCGGCGCAGAAGCGGATGGTGGCGGGCGAGGGCGCGGTCCTGCACCACGTGACGATGGCGTACGACATCGACGCCGACAAGATGACGGACGTGCTGCGCATCGGCCGCGAGAAGCTCTCCGACAAGGGGACGAAGAGCGCGAAGAAGCGGGTGGACCCGCTGCGCCGTCAGACGGGCCTGCCGCGCGAGGCGGTGATCGAGCGGATGATCGGCTCCTTCCGTGACCGGTACGGCCTGTCGGACGGCCGGGTGACGGAGGAGGAGATGGCCCGGGCGAAGGAGCTGGCCGCGACCAAGTTCGGCACACGGGAGTGGACGGCGCGCGTGCCGTAGCGGACGTGCCGTCTCCCGACCGGGGACCGGCGCCGGCCGGTTCACTTGAATGAAGACGCCTCACCCGACCGGACAGCCTCCGGCGGGCGGTGGGCGAACCACTTCTGGTCGTCCTCCAGTTGGGCCGCGAGTGAGATCAGCAGCGGTTCGCTGCCCGCCGGACCGAGCAACTGCGCGCCGACCGGGAGGCCGGCGGGCGTGAAGCCGGCGGGGACGTTCACGCCGGGCCAGCCGAGGACGTTCCACGGCCAGGCGTAGGGGCAGACCGACGCCATCGTCAGGTCGGTGCGCCAGGCCGGCATCGTGTCGAAGGTGCCGATCCGGGGCGGGGGCGCCGCCGTCGTCGGGGTGAGGAGGACGTCGTACGTGTCGAAGAGTGCGCCGATCCTCCGGTGTTGACGGGCCTCGCGGGCGCGGGCGGCGCGCAGGAGGCGGCCGCCGAGGCGATGCCCGGTGCGGGCGGCGCTGCGGGTGCGCGGGTCGAGCAGCGCGGGCTCGGGGTGCCGGTCGGCGTACTCGGCGATTCCGGCGGTGGCGCGGGGCAGGAAGCTCAGCCCGATCTGGCCGTAGCGCGGACGCGCCTCCTCCACGGTGTGGCCGAGCCCGGCGAGCGCCTCGGCGAGGTCGGCGACGGCCCGGCGTATCCCTGCGTCGAGGGGGTTGTACGTGGCGGTGAAGGGCGCCCGCCAGGCGAGCGCGATGCGCAGCCGTCCGGGCTCCCGGCGCGCGGCGGCCGACGCGTCGACGGCGGTCGGCCGGAAGCGGTCCCCCGTGTGCGGCCCGGCGACCGCGTCGAGGAGCAGTGCGGCGTCGCGGACGGTCCGGGCGAGCGGGCCGTTGACGGTCAGACCCTGGAAGCAGTCGTCGTACGGATGGACCGAGACCCGGCCGCGCTGTGGCTTGATGCCGACGAGATGGGTCCAGGCGGCCGGAATCCGGATGGAGCCGGCGCCGTCGGAGCCGAGCGCGGCGGGGATGATGCCGGCGGCGACGGCCGCCGCCGACCCCCCGGACGATCCCCCGGGGGTGTGGCCGGTGTTCCAGGGGTTGCGGGTGGCGCCGAAGGCGGGGCCTTCGGTGAACGGCCACTGTCCCAGTTCGCAGGCGTTGGTCTTGCCGACGATCACCGCCCCGGCGGCTCGCAGCCGCCGCACGGCCTCGCCGTCCTCGGCCGCGTCGGGGATGTCCCCGGCGCAGCCGAAGCGGGTGGGCAGTCCGGCGACGTCGGTGTCGTCCTTGACGGCGATCGGCACGCCGAGCAGCGGCAGCCTCTCCCCCGCGGCGAGCCTGCGGTCGGCCTCCGCCGCCTCGGCGAGGGCGGCCTCCGGCCGGGTGCAGCGGAACGCGTTGAGGGTGGGCTGCGTGGCCTCGATCCGGTCGAGCGCGGCCTGGACGACGGCGGTCGAGGTGACCGTTCCGTCCCCCAACCGCCGCGCCTGTTCCGCCAGTCCGATGTAGTCGACCGTGGTCACGGCAGCCCCCTCGTCTCTTCGGCTGCCGGAACCCTACTGGAGCGTAACTTCCCTGTCATCACTCTTCCGGCGCCCTGCCATGAGGGCCGTGTAGAGCAGCAGCGCGGCGGCGAGACCCACGGCCCAGCCGTAGTCGGCGAGCGGTTTCAGGAAGGGGATGAGTCCGTCCTCGGGGAAGGGACCCTTGCCCGGGGCGGAGTGCGATCCGCCGATCGCCAGGACGCCGCCGACGGCGAAGGCGAGGACGGCGGCGGGGTTCCAGCCGCCCGCGTACCAGTACGGGCCGTCCGGCCGGTAGAGACCGGCCAGGTCGAGAACGGTCCGCCGGAGGATCCAGTAGTCGGCGATGAGGATGCCCGCCACCGTACCGAGCAGTCCGCCGACCAGGCCGAGCCAGGTGAAGATGTACAGCTCGGGCGTCTCGGTCAGCTTCCAGGGCATGATGAGAACGCCCACGACACCCGTGATCAGCGCGCCCGTACGGAAGTTGACGACCTTCGGCGCGAGGTTGGCCAGGTCGTACGCCGGCGAGACGACGTTCGCCGCGATGTTCACCGAGATCGTCGCGACGAGCACGGTCACCAGGGCGAAGAGCAGCCCGAAGACGTTGTCCGTCTTCGCGGCGAGCGCGACCGGGTCCCAGATGGGCGCGCCGTACACCGCCTGCGAGCCGGAGGTCACGAGGACGGAGAGCAGGGCGAAGAGCGTCATGGTCGTCGGCAACCCCAGGGTCTGCCCCCAGATCTGCGCCCGCTGCCCGGCCCCGAACCGTGTGAAGTCGGGAATGTTCAGGGACAGGGTCGACCAGAAGGCGATCATCCCCATGAGCGAGGGGAAGAAGACGGTCCAGAAGTCGGCTCCCCAGCCCAGCTTCGAGGGCTGGTCGAGCAGCGGCCCGAGCCCGCCGGCCTTCGCGGCGATCCAGACGAGCAGCACGAGCGCGCCGACGATGACGAACGGCGCGGCCCAATTCTCGAAGCGGCGCAGCGCCTCCATCCCCCGGTAGATGATGGCGAGTTCGAGGATCCAGAAGAGGACGAAGCAGAGCCAGAGCGTCCACGGCTGGCCGCCGATCCGTGCCGCATCGGACCAGCCGCCGAAGACCTTGTCGAGCAGGATGAAGATCCCCTGCCCGCCGATCCAGGTCTGGATGCCGAACCAGGCGCAGGCGACGCCGGCACGGATGAGCGCGGGCAGGTTGGCCCCGCGCAGCCCGAAGGAGGCGCGGGCGAGGACGGGGAAGGGGATGCCGTACTTCGGTCCCGCGTGCCCGGTCAGGAGCATCGGCAGAAGCACGATCACGTTCGCCAACGCGATGGTGAGGACGGCCTGCTTCCAGTCCATGCCCAGGGCGACGAGTCCGGAGGCGAGCAGCCACGAGGGGATGTTGTGAGCCATGCCGACCCAGAGGGCGGCGAAGTTGTACGTGGTCCAGCGGCGCCGCTCGACGGGAACGGGCAGGAGATCGTCGTTGACGAACCGGGGGTCGGAGGGGGCCGTGCCGGGCGGCAGTTCGACGCGATCGTCGGAGTGCGCGGGTGTTCCGGGTCTTTCGGAGGGAGTGGTTGCGGTCATGAGCGGCGGAACCCTTCGTTCGGGGACGGAACGAGGCCGTGCGGCGCGTGGGGGGTTCGGCGGGGCGCGGGGGTCCAGCGGGCGTTTTTGACGATAACAGCGATGCCACCGGCCGCCCTATGGGCCGGACGAGGGCAATGGCCGCGCGACAGGACGTTTGCGGGAGGCCGTGCGGGTCAGTCGCGGAAGAGTACGTAGTTCCCTATCCACCGGAAGTGGTCATTGTGTCGGGCGAGCAGAAAGCAAAAGCGAAGGCCGAGCAGGCGAAGGGCAAGACCCAGGAGACCGTCGGTCGGGCCGTGGGCAACGAGCGCATGACCGCCAAGGGGCGCGCCGAGAAGGCCAAGGGAGACGCCCGCCAAGCCAAGGAAAAGATCAAGGACACTCTCGAGGACTGACCGGCTGTGCGCACGACGTCAGGCACCGGGGAGGCCATCGGCCCCCTCGGCGCCTGACGCGTGCGGTCGCAGGCCGGTGATCACCCTTCGCGAGGTGACCGATGCCTGAGGTCACCGATGTCCGCGCACGCCGAACTTTCACCGATGCCCGCGTGCGCCGAACTCCAGCCGTTGCGGCGCGCCGGCCGGCAGAGAGCCGGTGACCGCGGTGCCCGGCCCGGTCACGTCGCAGGGGATGCCGACGCTCTGGCACATGCGGTGGGTGCGGGCCACGGCGCTGAGCGACGCCGCCGAGGGGTCGGCGACGGGGAGTTCGACGGTGAGACGGGAGGGCCGGAGCGCGTGGACCAGGGCCTGGATCTGCAGGGCCGCCGCCGCACGGTTCGTGATGTCCAGGTCCCGATGAACCCGCACCTTCAGGACTCCGTCCTCGACGACATGGCTGATCAGCACGATCTACCTCCAGGGGCTCGGCTCGGGGCTTGCAGCAGTCTGCACTTCCCGGACAGCGATCACCGGAACGCCCTTCCCCGCCCTCTCGTGTGTCACCCGAACCGCTCAAGCACCACGGCACACGCATACGGCGCCCCGGCGCTCAGGCGTCGAGCGCCGGGATGATCTCGGAGCCGTACGCGTCGATGGTCGTCTCCTTCGCGTCGTGCATGGCGTACACGGCGAACTGGTCCACGCCCATCTCCCGCAGCCGCCGCAGCTTCTCGATGTGGGCCTCGACCGGGCCCAGGAGGCAGAAGCGGTCGACGATCTCGTCGGGGACGAAGTCGGTGGACGGATTGCCGGAGCGGCCGTGGTGGCTGTAGTCGTAGCCGTGCCGGTCCTTGATGTACGCGGTGAGCTCCTCGGGGACCATGCCGGAGTGCTCGCCGTACTTGGCGACCAGGTCCGCTACATGGTTGCCGACCATGCCGCCGAACCAGCGGCACTGCTCCCGGGCGTGCGCCAGGTCGTCGCCCACGTACGCGGGCGCGGCCACGCAGATGGTGAGCGCGTCGGGGTCGCGGCCGGCGTCCGTGGCGGCCTGGCGGACCGCCTTGACCATCCATTCGGTGAGGAACGGATCGGCGAGCTGAAGGATGAAGCCGTCGGCCTTCTGGCCGGCGAGGGCGAGCGCCTTCGGGCCGTACGCGGCCATCCAGACCGGCAGTTTCCCGTCCCGTACCCAGGGGATCCGGATCGGGTTGTCGTCCACGAGCGCCTCGCGGCCCTCGGCGAGGTCGCGGATGACGTCGATGGCCTCCCCGAGCCGGGCGAGGGTGTTGGGCTTGCGGCCCGCGACGCGCATCGCGGAGTCGCCGCGGCCGATGCCGCAGACGGTCCGGTTGCCGTACATCTCGTTGAGGGTGGCGAAGGTGGAGGCGGTCACCTCCCAGGTCCTGGTGCCCGGGTTGGTGACCATGGGACCGACATGCAGCTTGGTGGTGTGCTCCAGGATGCGGCTGTAGATGACGAAGGGCTCCTGCCAGAGCACGGCGGAGTCGAAGGTCCAGCCGTAGCGGAAGCCGTTGCGCTCCGCCCTGCGCATGAGGCCGACGACCGCCGATGCGGGCGGGTCGGTCTGCAGGACGAGTCCGAAGTCCACGTCGTTCTCCTAGTTCAGGTACTGGCAGGTGGATCGCGGGGTGAAGACGCCGTGCCCGGCGCGGCCGGTGAACTTCCGCTGGTCGATGACGAGTTCGCCGCGGGAGAGCACGGTCTCGACCTGGCCGGTGACGGTCTTCCCCTCGTACGCGGAGTAGTCGACGTTCATGTGGTGGGTCTCCACCGACAGCGTCTGGACGGCGTGCGGGTCGTAGATCACCACGTCGGCGTCGGCGCCCGGGGCGATCGTGCCCTTCTGCGGGTAGAGGCCGAACATCCGCGCCGGGGTCGCGCAGGCGATCTCGATCCAGCGCCGGCGGGTGATGTGCCCGTCGACGACGGCCTGGTGGAGCAGGTCCATGCGGTTCTCCACGCCCGGCAGGCCGTTGGGGATCTTCGAGAAGTCCCCGCGCCCCAGATCCTTCTGGCCGGTGAAGCAGAACGGGCAGTGGTCGGTGGAGACGACCTGGAGGTCGTTGGTCCGCAGGCCGCGCCAGAGCGCCTCCTGGTGCTCCTTCGGCCGCAGCGGCGTCGAGCAGACGTACTTGGCGCCCTCGAAGTCGGGCTCGGCGAGGTTGTCCGTGGACAGGAAGAGGTACTGGGGGCAGGTCTCGCCGAAGACCGGCAGGCCCATGTCCCGGGCCGCCGCCAACTCCCGTACCGCCTCGTCGGCGGAGACGTGGACGACGTACAGCGGCGCCCCGGCGACCCGGGCGAGCTGGATGGCGCGGTGGGTCGCCTCGGCCTCCAGGAGGACCTTGCGGACCTCGCCGTGGTAGCGGGGATCGGTCTCGCCGCGGGCCAGCGCCTGTTCGACCAGGACGTCGATCGCGATGCCGTTCTCGGCGTGCATCATGATCAGCCCACCGTCGGCGGCGGCCCGCTGCATCGCCCGCAGAATCTGGCCGTCGTCCGAGTAGAAGACACCCGGATACGCCATGAACAGCTTGAACGAGCTCACGCCTTCCTGGACGAGCCGGTCCATCTCCTTGAGCGTCGTCTCGTTCACATCGGACATGATCATGTGGAAGCCGTAGTCGATGGCGCACTTGCCGTCGGCCTTGGCGTACCAGGTGTCGAGTCCTTCGCGCAGGGTGTGCCCGACGCTCTGCACGGCGAAGTCGACGATGGTGGTGGTGCCGCCCCAGGCGGCGGCCTGGGTGCCGGTCTCGAAGGTGTCGGCGGCGAAGGTGCCGCCGAACGGCAACTCCATGTGGGTGTGCGCGTCGACGCCGCCCGGGATGACGTAACGGTCGGTGGCGTCGATGACGCGGTCGGCGGTCCAGCCGGCGGCCGCGTCGGAGCCGTGCGCGGCGAGCGCGGCGATCCTGCCGTCCTCGATGAGGACGTCTGCGTGGATCTCGTCGGCGGCGGTGACGACCAGGCCACCGCGGATGAGGGTGCGGGTGCTCACGGGTTGTCCCCCTCGGTAGGGATGAACTAGAGGACTCGGAGGGCCTGTTCGAGGATGGCCGCGCCCTCTTCGGCCTCGGCGACGGTGAGCGAGAGCGGCGGGGCGATCCGCAGGGAGCTGGTGTTGTGGCCGCCGCCCTTGCCGATGAGCAGTCCGTTCTCGCGGGCGGCCTCCAGCACGGCGGTGGCCGCCGCGGGGTCGGCCTCGTCGGTGCCGGGCCGGGTCAGTTCGATGCCGATCATCAGGCCACGGCCGCGCACCTCCCGTACCGCCTCGACGCCCGCGCCGGCCGCCCTCAGCCGCTCGATCAGCAGCCCTCCGACACGCCGGGCGTTGCCCTGCAGGTCGTGTTCGAGGAGGTGGCCGAGGTTGGCGAGACCCGCGGCCATGGTGATCGGCGAACCGCCGAAGGTGGAGATGGAGTTGGCGTCGAGACAGTTCATGATCTCGGCGCGGGCGACGACTCCGCCGACGGACATGCCGTTGGCGATGCCCTTGGCGAAGGTGAGGATGTCGGGCGGGCCCGCCTGGTCGTGCGCCTGCCAGCCCCAGAAGTGGTCGCCGGTGCGCCCCCAGCCGGTCTGCACCTCGTCGGAGATCCACAGGATGCCGTGCCGGTCCAGGACGCGGCGGAAGGCGGCGTAGAGGCCGTCGGGCGGGGAGGTGAAGCCGCCGACGCCCTGGATGGGTTCGGCGATGAGCGCGGCGACGTCCCGGGTGTGGCCGAGGAGGTCTTCGAGGTCGGCGACGCAGGCTTCGACGAACCGCTCGTCGCTGTACTGCGCGTACGGGCCGCGGCTGCGGACGCCGCCGTGCACGTACAGGGTCTGGAGCGGGGAGAGACCGGTCGGGGACCACGCACGGTTTCCGGTGATGCCGACGGTGGAGAAGGAGCGGCCGTGGTAGCTGTTGCGCATCGCCAGGATCTGGCTGGAGCGGCGGTACGCGGTGGCGAGCAGCAGGGCCGTGTCGTTGGCCTCGGTGCCCGAGGTGGTGAAGAAGACCCGGGCGTCGGGGATGCCGGAGAGGGTGGCGATCCGCTCGGCGAGCTCGACCATCGGCCGGTTGAGGTAGAGGGTCGAGGAGTGGATGATCCGGCCGGCCTGCTCGGTGACGGCCTTGGTGACCTCCGGCAGGGCGTGCGCGGTCATGGTGGTGAGGATGCCGCCGAAGAAGTCGAGGTACCTGTTCCCTTCGACGTCCCAGACGTGGCGGCCCTCACCGTGGGTGATCTCGATGGGGTCCTGGTAGTAGAGGGCGACCCAGTCGGGGATGACGGCGCGGTGGCGGTCGTAGAGGTCGTTCACGGCTGCACCAGCCCGTCGTACGCGTCGGGGCGGCGGTCGCGGTAGAAGGCCCACTGCTGCCGGACCTCCTCGATGACGCGGAAATCGAGGTCGCGTACGACGAGTTCCTCGGCCTTGTCGGAGGCGACCTCGCCGACGAACTGGCCGCGGGGGTCGACGAAGTAGCTGGTGCCGTAGAAGTCGTTGTCGCCGTACTCCTCCTGCCCGACCCGGTTGATAGCGGCGACGAAGTACTCGTTGGCGACGGCGGCCGCCGGCTGCTCCAACTGCCAGAGGTAGGAGGAGAGGCCGCGCGAGGTGGCGGACGGGTTGTACACCAACTGCGCTCCGTTGAGGCCGAGTTGGCGCCACCCTTCGGGGAAGTGGCGGTCGTAGCAGATGTAGACGCCGACCTTCCCGACGGCGGTGTCGAACACCGGCCAACCGGCGTTGCCCGGGCGGAAGTAGTACTTCTCCCAGAACCCCTTGACCTGCGGGATGTGGTGCTTTCGGTACTTGCCGAGGTAGGAGCCGTCGGCGTCGATGACGGCGGCGGTGTTGTAGTAGAAGCCGGAGTCCTCGACCTCGAAGACGGGGACGACGATCACCATGCCGGTCTCGCGGGCCAGCTCCTTCATCCGCGTGACGGTCGGCCCGTCCGGGACGGGCTCGGCCCAGCGGTAGTGCTCGGGCTCCTGCACCTGGCAGAAGTAGGGGGCGTTGAACACCTCCTGGAATCCGATGACCTTGGCCCCCTGCCGGGCCGCCTCACGGGCATGTTCCTCGTGCTTGGCGATCATGGATTCGGTGTCGCCGGTCCAGGTCGCCTGGACGAGTGCGGCGCGTACGACGTCGGTCATGAGCTGCTCCTTCGGCGCGGCGTCAGAGAGCCTCTACGCACGTAGACACGGTGCGTAGGAGGAGAACGTAAGCCCCGTCCCATCCCGGAGCAAGACCACCGCCGGGAACCGCCGGAGTCGATCATGATTCGTACCCGAGTGGTCCACGTCGGACACGCACCGACACGTCCCGTTCCTCAACGGTACGTGTCGGTACGCGTCGGCGGCCGCGGTACGCGCCGGTCGTGGACGCCTTTCCGTGGTTTCCGGTGCCGTCCGCCGCTTCCCGGGCTTCCGGTGCTGTCGGTGCCGGCAGCCCTCCGGGGCCGCCGGGGCGTCAGGCTCCGGCGAGTCCCGCGACGCGCAGCGCGTGCACCAGGTCGCGTTCGCGCGCCGGGGACACCGCGCGGGCGGCTTCCAGGAGTTGCGGTACGAGGCCGTGCGGATCGGCGGCGGCGAACCGGGCGGCGTCCTCGGGGGTGCGGACCGTGACGAACGCGGCGAGCAGCGCGTGCGCCTCGCGGTGACGGCCCTCGGCACGCAGAGCGGCACAGGCTCCGGCGAGTTCCTCCACGGGGCGGGCGACGCCCTGGCGCAGCAACTGGTCGCAGTCCTGGGCCCGGCCCGCGTCGGCGAGCGCGCCCGCCACGGCGGTGAGCCGGCCGGGAGGCAGCGAGGCCGCCTCCCAGAGCAGGGTGGTCCAGTCGGCGTCGAGACCGGCGCGGTGGAGCTCCGCCGCGAGCGCGGGCAGCCAGGCGGGCGGCCCGGCGGCGGCCTCGCTGAGCAGCGCGTGCGCCTCGCCGCCCCGCCCCTGGGCACGCAGCCGCTGCAGGGCGTAGACCGCGTTCCCTGCGGCGCGGGCCGCATCCTCGGCGACCTCGGGCGGGGTGGCACGGGGCTCCGGGGCGGCGGGCGCCTCGGCCCCGCCGAACCGGGCGCCGCGCGGAGCGGCCCCGGCCACGGGCAGCTCGGGGACGGGCACGGCCTCCCGGGCCTCCTCGGTCTCGTCCATCCACGCGTACCGGGCGCCCCGGGGGCGCCGCTTGGCGGCCGCGCGCTTCCGGGAAGGCTGAGGATCATGGGCGACCGGTGCGGGCTCGGGGTGCGTACGGAGCGGCGGGCCGGCGGCCCACGCCGGTCCGCTCCCGGCGTCCGCGTCGCCCGTCAATCGGGCCAGGCGCCCGGTCAGTTCGGTGATGCGGGCCGTGGCACGGGCGTGGTCGTCCTGGGCCCAGGCCAGGTCGCCGCTCAGCAGGGGTGCGTCAGGGGAGGCGGGGTCGGCGCGCAGTCGGGCGTCGAGGTCGCGGTACCGGCTCTCGGCGTACTGCCGTTCCGTCTCCATCAGCGCGAGTCGTTCGCGCAGCGCCTCCGCACCGCCGGGCAGCCGGTCGTGGGCGGCGGCGGCCGCCGTGTGCAATCCCCTCGCCCGGGCGACCCCGGGACCGGCGTCCACCTCGCCCAGGTCGTGGAGCAGGGACTCGACGACGTCCCAGGGCAGGATCTCCGTACCGTCGAAGCAGGAGCGCAGCCCTTCCGGGTCCCGGCTCGCGAAGACTCCGTACCAGCCCTCGCCCGGTCTCAGACGGGTCACCATGTCTCGCAGGTGGTGCGCGAACGCACTTACCTCTGCCGGGAGTTGATACACCGTCATACCGCCCGCACCGCCCGCGCACTCGACTGGAAGCTTCCGGTCCGCGGATATTCGACCCCAGTCGTGTTACGGGACGGCTACAGACTGTTTTCGCCCAGGGCCCGGCTGTCGCGCGATCGGGTCAGAAACGCACGACGATCCCGGTGTGCGGCCGCTTGCCGAGCCGCGCGACGGTGGCGGGCCAGTCGACGAGCCAGTACTGCCAGGTGTACTTGCGGGAGAGCAGCTTGCGCACGTGGCGCAGCTCCTCCCCCTCCAGCAGCCGGGCGGTGCCCTCGGTCCGCACGGCGCCTTCCGGAACGTTGCCGCGCAGGTCGCAGACGGCGACCACGACGCGGGGGTCGTTCCTCAGCCGCTTGACCTTCCAGGAGTCACTGCGCGTCCACGCGTAGAGCTCGTCGCCCTCCACGGCGTACCAGACCGGCGTCGCCACCCCCGTCCCGTTCTTCCGGAAGGTGGTGAGACTGACGTAGCGGCCGCGCCGCAGCTCCTCCGACATCATGCGACCGAGCCTACGCAGAGGTCCGGCCCTCCTCGTACGCGGCCCTGGCCTCGGTGATGTCGGGCACGTGGGCACGGGCCCAGGCACACGCCGTGTCCAGCGGTTCCAGCAGCGAGCGGCCGAGAGCGGTCAGCGCGTACTCGACCCGGGGCGGGTTCTCGTCATGGACGGTCCGGGTGACGAAGCCGTCGCGCTCCATGGCCCGGAGGGTCTCCGTGAGCACCTTGGGCGTGATCCAGTGCAGCGGCACGCGCAGCTCGGAGAAGCGCCGCGGCTGCCCGTCCTCCAGGCAGCGCAGCACCATGGCGGTCCACTTGCCGCCGACCCGGACGGGCTGCGCCCGCTCGGAGCAGTCGGGGTCGTGGAACATCTCGGGACTCAGCGGACGGGGCTCGCTCTCGATCATGCGTCCGAAGCTAGCCCAGTACCGTTGAAGTAGCCAGGTACCACCGTTCTACGGTCCCGTCATGAGCGACGACACGAAGAACAACGACGGCATCAAGAACATCATCGTCTTCGGGGCGGGCGGGCGCGTCGGCAGGGCCGCCGTGAACGAGGCGGTCGCCCGCGGGCACCAGGTGACGGCAGTGGTTCGCGACCCGGCGAAGTACGGCGACCTGGAGGGTGGTTCGGTCAGGCTGGTACGCGGGGACGTGACCGATCCGGCGTCGGTGGCGGCCCTCGCGGCGGGCCACGGCGCGGCGGTGAACGCCTCGGCGCGCCTCGACATCCCCTCGGAGGAGTACTTCACGGCGGCGGCTCGGGCCCTGGTCACCGGGCTCGACCGGGCAGCCGTACGACGGCTGTTGACGGTGGGGATCGGGGCGACCCTGGAGACCGCGCCGGGCGTACGGGTGATGGACGGACCCGAATTCCCGGCGGCCTTCCGCACGTTCTCGCAGGGGCATGTGGCGGAGTTCGAGCTGCTGGGCGCAGAGGCCGGGCCGGAACTCGACTGGCTGATGGTGGTCCCGCCGCTGGACCTGAACCCGGAGGCGACGGTGACGGGCGGCTACCGGACGGCCGTGGGCACCGTGATCGACGGACCGGGCCGGATCGCGCACGCGGATTTTGCGCGTGCGCTGATCGATGAGATCGACCGGCTGCGCCACAGCCGCGTCCAGCTCGCCGTCTCCGTCTGAGACGGGTCGAGAGGCGGCGGACGCGGCCGGCGCGAGGATCAGACCGGCACCAGCGCGCAGCGCGTGACGATCTCGTCCATCGAGAGGCCCAGCACTCCCGCGAGCGCGGCGACGGTGAAGAAGGCGGGGGTCGGGGCCCGCCCGGTCTCGATCTTGCGGAGCGTCTCGGCGGAGAGTCCGGCGGCCGCGGCGATCTCGACCATGGAACGGCCGCCGCGCGCCTCGCGCAGCAGAACGCCGAGCCGCTCGCCGCGCTCGCGCTCTTCGGGGGTCAGAGGTGTTCGCACCATGGCGACCATTCTAATACCGGTATAGTAATTGGCATGGTCGAGATCAAGACGGATGAATCGGTGCGCGCCATGCGCGAGGCCGGACGGGTGGTGGCCGAGGCGCTGGCGGCCGCGCGGAAGAGGGCGGCGCCCGGCGTGAGCCCGCGGGAGTTGGACCAGGCCGCCCGGGAGGTCCTCGCGGCGGCCGGGGCCGGCTCGCCGTTCCTGGACTACCACCCCGAGTGGGCCCCGGTGCCCTTCCCCGCGGTCGTGTGCGTCTCCGTGAACGACGCGATCGTGCACGGCATCCCGGGCGATCGACGCCTCGCGGACGGGGACCTGGTCTCCGTCGACTGCGGGGCGCTCCTCGGAGGCTGGGCGGGCGACTCGGCCATCAGCTTCACCGTCGGCCGGGCCCGCCCCGCGGACACCCGGCTGATCGACACGGCGTACGCCGCCCTGGAGGCGGGCATCGGCGCGGCCGTCGTCGGCAACCGCATCGGGGACATCGCGCACGCGATCGGCCGGGTCTGCCGGGACGCGGGTTACGGCATCCCGGACGGCTTCGGCGGTCACGGGATCGGCCGCACGATGCACGAGGACCCGGGCGTCCCCAACGAGGGACGCCCGGGGCGCGGGATGCCGCTGCGCCACGGGATGGTCCTCGCCATCGAGCCGATGCTGATCGGCGGGGGCGGGGACGAGCACTACACGGCGCGGGACGGCTGGACGGTCCACACCATGGACGGCTCCCGCGCGGCCCACGCCGAACACACGGTCGCGATCACCGACGACGGCCCGAGGATCCTGACGGCGCTGTAGGCCGGGCCCGTCGGCGCGGCCCTTCCGCGCTGCCCCGTCGGCGCGGGCCCGTCTGCGCGGGCGACGTCTGCCCGGGCGCCTGGCTTCGGCGGGCGGGCCGTCGGCACGGCCCATCGGACGTCCCCGCCCGCCGTCGCGACCCGCCCGGGCTCCGCGCCCCGCCGGCCGGTCGTCCCCGCTACCGTGCCGGCCGCACCACCATCGCCGAGCCGCCGCCCCTGCGTACCGTCTCCGCCGCGGCCACCCAGCGGCCGTCCGGGAGTCGCTGTACGCCGGTCGCCGCCCCGATCTCGGGGTTCTGCCGGAAGCCGTGGCCGATCGCCTCGAGTTCGCCCCTCGACGGGCTGTTCCACAGCCCCGGCTCCAGCTCCGTCGTCGCCTGGTTCCGCTGACTTGCGCGCGGGGCCGCGATCGCGTCGACGAGCGGCAGGCCACGGTCCACGACGCCGGTCAGCGTCTGGAGCACGGTGGTGATGATGGTGGCGCCGCCGGGCGAGCCGAGGGCGAGCACCGGTCGGCCGTGTCCGTCCAGCACGATCGTCGGGGACATCGAGGAGCGGGGCCGCTTGCCCGGGCCGGGCAGGTTCGGGTCGTGGACGGCCGGGTTCGCCGGGGCGAAGGAGAAGTCGGTCAGCTCGTTGTTGAGCAGGAAGCCGCGGCCGGGAACGGTGATGCCGCTGCCGCCCGTCGACTCGATCGTCAGGGTGTAGGCGACGACGTTGCCCCACTTGTCGGCGACCGTCAGATGGGTGGTGTTCTCGCCCTCGTACGTGGTCGGCGCCGCCGTCCCCCCGCTCGCGCAGGCCGCCGGATCGCGCGGGTCGCCCGGTGCGAGCGGGCTGGTCAGCACGGCGTCGTCGCGGATCAGGCATGCGCGGGAGTCGGCGTACCGCTGCGAGAGCAGCTCGCGGGTCGGCACGTCCTCGAAGGCCGGGTCGCCGACCCAGCGCCCCCGGTCGGCGAAGGCGATCCGGCTCGCCTCGATGAAGCGGTGCAGATAGGCGGTCTGCGAGGCCGTGGAGAGGTCGGTCCGTTCCAGGATGTTGAGCGCCTCACCGACGCTCGTACCGCCGGAGGACGACGGGGCCATGCCGTAGACGTCGAGACCCCGGTAGGAAATCCGCGTCGGCCGGCGCCGCTCGGTCTCGTACGCCTTGAGGTCACGCTCCGTCAGATCGCCGGGGCGGACCACCCTGGTGGCGCCGTCCCGTACGGGTGGCTTACGGACGGTGTCGACGATGTCCCGGGCCAGCGGGCCCCGGTAGAGCGCGCCGACACCCTCGCGGCCCAGCTTGTCGTACGTACGGGCCAGGTCGGGGTTCTTGAAGACGGAGCCCACGACGGGGAGCCGGCCGCCGGGCAGGAACAGCTCGGAGGAGGCGGGGAAGTCCCGGAAGCGGGCCTCGTTGGCGGCGGTCTGGGACCGGAAGGTCGCGTCGACGGTGAAGCCGTCGCGGGCGAGGCGCTCGGCCGGTTCGAGGAGGGTGCGCAGCGGCTTGCTGCCCCAGGCGTCGAGAGCGGTCTTCCAGGTCGCCGGGGTGCCGGGGGTGCCGACGCCCCGGCCGCTGGTCATGCCCTCCTCGAACGGGATGGGCTTCCCGTTCTCCAGGAAGAGCCGGCTGTCCGCCGACGCCGGGGCGGTCTCGCGGCCGTCGACGGTGTGGACGGTACGGGTCCTGGCGTCGTAGTGGACGAAGTAGCCGCCTCCGCCGATGCCCGCGGAGTAGGGCTCGGTGACGCCGAGCGCCGCGGCCACGGCGACGGCCGCGTCGACGGCGTTGCCGCCCTTGCGGAGCACCTCGATCCCGGCGGCGGAGGCGTCGGCGTCCACGCTGGCGACTGCTCCGCCGTATCCGACGGCGACGGGTTCCTTCGCCGGTGGCCTCGGGCCGGTCGGTGGCGCCGCCGCGCCCACCGAGAGCACCGTCGCGGCGACGGCGAGCAGAGAGACCTTCCGAGCGGCGGAACGACGCATCCGTACCTCCAGTCAACAACCGTCCGCGCAGCGTAACTTCCGTCCCGCCTTCTCGTCAGGACCGCCTCGAACAGCGGTGCACCCTGCCGCTAGCATGCGCGCCCATGAATGAAGACCTGCGCAATGTCGTGCTGGGAGTCCTCGCGACCGGGGTCAGCGCCTCGCTCGGCTGGCTGGCCAGGACGTACCTCTGGCGCCGCAAGTTCCGGCGCAAGCAGGCGTTCTTCGGCCTCACGGGGGGCTCCGAATGTCTGCTGGTGGTGAACCGCAAGGCGGGGAGCGAGCGGGCGGTGCACAACGTCGACGTGTCCGCGCTCCTCGAGCTCTCCGCGCTGATCAAGGACTGCGGGGCACGCCCGGAGATAGTCCAGCACGACGAGGCCCGGCAGGGCCTCGGGGACCGCGCGGAGTTCTGCGTCGGCGGCCCGTACTCCAACCGGCGGATGGCCGCCCATCTGTCCTCCCTGCTGCCCGGCCTGACGATGAACGTGGAGTCGGATCCGTTCGAGGACCGGGGCATGATCACGGTCGGGGGCGAGGTGTACCGGTGTGTGAACGGGACCACCGAGCATGTGATCCTCGCCCGTCTCACCGGTGGCGAAGGCGGACGGCCGGTCTTCCTCCTCTGCGGCCAGGCCGCGGTCGCCAACCGGGCCGCGAGCCGCTATCTGGCCCGGCACCACGAGAAGTTGGCGCGGAAGTACGGCTCCGGCCCCTTCGTGCTCCTCCTCAAGGTGGTCAACTCCGATGCGTACGGCCCCGATGTGGTGGAGCTGGTCGCCGATGTCACGCGGGCCGCGACGACGAGGGCCCCGGTTACCGCACCCGAACCGGCAGGGACTTGATCCCGTTGATGAAGTTGGACACGAGCCGCCGGGGCGGTGCGGTGAGGGTCAGGTCGTCCAGCGTGTCCCGCACCTCCTCGTGCAGGACACGCAGTTGCAGTCGGGCGAAGTGGGCGCCGAGGCAGACGTGCGGCCCCTCACCGAAGGAGACGTGCGGGTTCGGCGTCCGGTCCAGGTCGAGCCGGTGGGGGTCGGTGAAGACGCGTTCGTCGTGGTTGGCGGAGGCGTGGAAGACGACGACCTTGTCGCCGGCGGCGATGGGCCGGCCGGCGAGTTCGGTGTCGCGGGTGGCGGTGCGCCGGAAGGAGAGCACGGGCGGGTGCCACCGCAGGAGCTCCTCGACGGCGCGGTCCGTGGTGACGTCCCCGCTCCAGAGCCGTCGGCGTTCGTCGGGGTGTTCGGCGAGGGCGAGCAGGCCACCGGGGGCGGCGCTGCGGACGGTGTCGTTGCCGGCGACGGTGAGCAGGAAGAAGAACATCTCCAGTTCGGCGGGGAGGAGTTCGGAGGTGGCGAGCGCCGTCATGATGTCGTCGGCGGGGTGCTTCCGCTTGTAGGCGGCGAGCTCGCGGGCGTAGTCGAACATCTCGGCGAGCATGGCGGGCGAGCGAGGGTTGACCGGCAGGCCCCGCTCGTCGAGGACGGGCGGCTCGTCCGGGTCCTGGTAGGCGATGACCCGCTCGGTCCAGGTGAGCAGCAGGCCGCGGTCGCTCGCGGGAACGCCGAGCAGGTCGGTGAGGTTGAGCAGCGCGTAGTCGTCGGTCACGGCCCGCACGAGGTCGACCTCGGGGCCCGTGTCGACGGCCGCCTTCAGCAGCTCTCGGGCCCGGCGAACCGGCCGATGCGGCCGGGTGTGAAGGCCCGGCTGACGAGTCGGCGCAGGCGCCCGTGTTCGGGTGGGTCCTGATTGAGCATCATCCGCCGGATGAAGGGCAGATCGGCCGGGTCCGGGTCACGGATCTGTGTGGCGCCGAGGCATGAGGAGTAGTCCGCGGAGTCCTTGAGGACGCGCACGACGTCGGCGTGACGGGTGACGGCCCAGAACCCGGGCCCGGGGGGCCAGCCGAGGACCTCGTACTCCTCCTGCCAGGCGACGGGCCGCCGGTCGCGCAGGGCCCTGAACGCCTCGTGCGGCAGGCCGTCGGCGTAGATCCGGGGGTCGAAGACGTCCGGTACGTCGCTGGTGTTCTCCACGCCCCCAGCTTGGGGCGACCGCCGCCGGAATGCCAGATCCGGAGGGGTCACGCCTCCCCGGCGCGACTCCAGAGGGTCAGATCGCTGCTGGTCGCGACGGCGAGCGTCCGTCCGGAGGGCGAGAAGCCGACGGCCCGCAGTTCGGACCAGCGGGAGTGGAACACATGCCACCATGTCTCGCCGTGCTGCCCCCGGTGCATACCTGCGCCGGTGCTCAGCAGAACCCGCTCGTTCGGCCAGTCGGGCCCGATGGCCTCGACGCTCCACCCACCGGAAGCGGTGGAGTGCAGCCCTCCGCCGTACAGCCCCGCGATCCGCACGCGCGTCCCCGCGAGCGGACCGAGCCCCGGGCAGGAGAGCTCGGGCCCTTCGGGCAGTTCGCCTTCGGGGTCGGGGTGCGGGTCCCTCGCGATCCGCTCCCCGGTGGTGGCGTCGAACAGCCCGTGCCCGGCGTGCGAGACGACCATCACCAGGTCTCCCCCGCTCACCGGATCCACCGCGAACCCGATCCCGACCAGCCCGCCGACGGCCGCGCACGGCTCGAAGACGGACCGCCACGGCGTCGGCGCCGCAACCTGCGGGGCGGCCAGAACTCGTTCCCGCAGGGTCTGTTGATACGACGTGAGTCCCGGTCCGGCCGAGTCGTGGGAGGTGGGGGACATGGCACCGATCAAGTCGTCGAGGGCTGGAGCCGGTCCATCATGCCAGGTCGGCGGCGCGCCGACCGGGCTTCCGTACACCGGCGTATCGCCCATCTCACATCCGACATCGGCGAAATAGTCCACATATTCGGAACCGATTCCGGCCGACGGCCCTCTCACCCGGCGTAAGAGATCACCACCGGAGGTCGTCCTCGTGAAGCGCATACCCGTGCCCGCCCTGCTCGTCACCACCGCACTGGCCCTCGCGCTCAGTGCGTGTTCCGGTGGATCGGGTGGCGCGGGCGACTCGAAAGGTGGCGGGCAGGAGGCTCCCAGGACTCGGATCTCGGTGAGCCCGACCGGGGCGAACGCCGAGGCCGGTAAGCCCGTCGTCGTCACGCTCGCCGAGGGGGAGCGGCTTCAGCAGGTGAGCGTGACCGATTCCAAGGGCGGGCGGCTGGAGGGGAAGGTGGCCGCCGACGGGAAGAGCTGGACCTCCTCCCGTAAGGCCACGCCCGGGACGGCGTACGCCGTCGAGGCGCGCGACTCGGCCGGCGGGAGCGCGAAGGCCGAGTTCTCCACCGCCGCTCCCGAGAAGGTCAACAAGCTGACGCTCGCCCCGGGGAAGAACACCACGGTCGGCATCGCCCAGCCGCTGTCGATCGTGTTCGACCACCCGGTGAAGAACAAGGCGGAGGTCGAGAAGCACCTCAAGGTCACGACCTCGAACAACACCGAGGGCTCCTGGGGCTGGATGCAGGACTGGTCCGGCAAGGACCGGGTCGACTGGCGGCCGAAGGAGTACTGGAAGGCCGGCACGAAGGTCACCCTCGACGCCGACCTGAGCGGTACGGACTCCGGCACGGGCGGCTGGTTCGTCCGGGACTACACCACGACCTTCTCGATCGGCAGGAACCAGCTGGTGAAGGTGGACCTCGACAACCACCGGCTGACGCTGCTCCGCGACGGTCAGGTGGTCGAGGACGTGCCGATGTCGGCGGGGACACCCGGCGGCGAGAAGGCGTCCTGGCGCGGGAAGACCGTCCTGATGTCCAAGGAGGGGACCATCAACATGCGCTCCGAGACCGTCGGACTCGGCGACGCCTACGACAAGATGGTCGACTACTCGATGCGGCTGACCTGGTCCGGCATGTACGCGCACGCGGCGCCCTGGAACGCGGCCTACTTCGGCAGCGCCAACAGGAGTTCGGGCTGCATCGGAATGAGCGACGCGAACGCGCGGACTGTGTACGACGCGGTACAGGTCGGCGACCCCTTCGAGATCACCGGATCGGACGCCAAGGGGACGCAGGCCCTGAACAACGGCTACGGCGAGTGGAACCTGTCCTGGTCCGAGTGGCAGAGGAAGAGCGCGCTCGTGGACCACTAATCGTTACCCTCGCGTAACTTACTGACCAGTTACCCCAGGTAAGCCCTGGCGGTTACCGTCGGGTCACTTTCACTGTCCCCACCAGTGACACGAGTAGGAGTGACCCGTGCGCACACCTCTGGTCTTCGCCGTCTCGGCCGCCCTGGTGGCCGGGACGGCCCTCGGGCTCGCCCCCGCCGCCCACGCCGCCGAGCCCGGCATCCGCTTCGTCGACATCGCCGGAGACGGCGGCACGATCCTCAAGGCCAACGTCGTCACCCCCGCCGGCGCCGACGGTTCCACCCGCTACCCCGTGATCGTGCTTCCCACCAGCTGGGCGATGCCGCAGATCGAGTACCTCGCGCAGGCCAGGAAGCTCGCCGACTCCGGCTATGTCGTGGTCAGTTACAACTCGCGCGGCTTCTGGCAGTCCGGCGGTGAGATCGAGACCGCCGGACCGAAGGACGTGGCCGACGCCTCCAAGGTCATCGACTGGGCCCTCGCCAACACCCCGGCCGACCCGGCCAAGGTCGGTATGGCAGGGGTGAGTTACGGAGCCGGGATCAGCCTCCTCGCCGCCGCGCACGACAAGCGGATCAAGGCCGTCGCGGCCCTCAGCGGCTGGGCCGACCTCATCGAGTCCATCTACAGCGGCCGTACCCAGCACCTCCAGGCCGCCGCCCTGCTCGGCGGCGCCGGGTACCTCACCGGCCGCCCGGGCCCCGAACTCCGGCAGATCCTGGGCGACTTCCTCTCCTCCAACCTGGCCAAGGAGGAGGAGATGATCGCCTGGGGCAGGAAGCGCTCCGCGGCCACCCATCTGGACCGGATCAATGCCAACGGCGCCGCGATCATGCTCGGCAACGCCTGGGGCGACACCATCTTCCCGCCGAACCAGTACGCCTCCTTCTACGAGAAGCTCCAGGGTCCCAAGCGCCTGGAGTTCCGCCCCGGCGACCACGCCACCGCCGAGGCCACCGGCCTGTTCGGGCTGCCCAACGACACCTGGACCAGCACGCAGCGCTGGTTCGACCACTACCTCAAGGGTGTCGACAACGGCATCGACCGCGAGCAGCCCGTCCAGCTCAAGTCCCGGTCCGCCGGCGGCTACGAGGGCTACCCGGACTGGAAGTCGGTGGGCGCGAACGAGCGGAAGATCGCCCTCGCCGGTACGCAGAGGATCTGGGCGAACGTCGACTCCGGCGCCAACGGCGGCGTCGCGCTGCTCTCCAACGTCCTGGACCAGTTCCTGAAGACGCCGCCCGTCGCCTCGATCCCGCTCCTCCCCCGCCCCTTCGCCGGCGTCTGGCAGTCCGAGCGGTACGGGACGCCACAGCGGGTGCGCGGGACGGCGAAGCTGCACACCACGGTCACCTCCACCAAGGAGAGCGGCACCCTCGTCGCCTACCTCTACGACGTGGGCCCGCTCGGCCTCGGCAAGCTGGTCAGCAATGCCCCGTACACCTTCCACGACAAGACACCGGGCAAGCCGTTCGCCGTCGACCTGGAGCTGTTCTCCACCGCCTACGACGTGCCGGCCGGCCATCGTCTCGCCCTGGTCGTCGACACCGTCGACCCGCTCTACATCGAGCACAACCCGACCGGCGCGCAGCTGACCTTCTCCTCCCCGTCGGCCGACCCCTCGTACGTGTCGGTCCCGCTGCGGGAGAAGTGATCACCGGCTGCTGCCGGACGGGTTCGGCTCCTGCGAGCTGCTGCGTGGCCGCTAGGGCCTCGTGGGAGGACCCCCACCGGGCAGCAGCGTCTCTGGTTCGGCCGGGTGGACGTCCGCGGCCTTGGTTTTGGGACTGCGACGCTCCACCCGGGCCACCCAGGTGGCGAACCAGGAGAGCAGCATGCACATCCCGATGTAGATCGGCGAGATCACCATCACGACGGGGATGAACGGCAGATCGTAGTCGAGGTTCGACGCGATCAGCTTGCCCGCGTGCAGGAACTCCTCGTAGGTGATGAGGAAGCCGAGCGAGGTGTCCTTCAGGGCCACCACCAGCTGGCTGATGATGGTCGGCAGCATCGCCCGGACCGCCTGCGGCACGAGGACGTAGGTCATGATCTGGGTCTTGCGCATCCCGAGCGCGTACGCCGCCTCCCGCTGTCCGCGGTCGACGGAGTTGACCCCGGTGCGGAACACCTCGGCGAGTACCGAGCCGTTGTAGAGGGTCAGTCCGGCGACCAGCGCGGGCAGCGGCTGGACCTTGAGCGCCACGAAGATGAAGAAGATCATCACAAGCACGGGCATGGCGCGGAAGAACTCGACGAGCAGCGTCGAGACCCAGCGGAACACCGCGCGTTCCGAGAGGCGTCCGGTGGCGAGGACGGCGCCGAGTGCGAGCGAGAACACCGAGGCGTACGCGAAGGCCTTCAGGGTGTTCCCGAGGCCGCGCAGCAACAGCTCCTGGATTCCGATGTATTCGAAGGGCGACCACTTGGTTGCGGTGAACTGGGCGGTGTCGAAGAGGAGGTAGAGGATCCAGCCGGCCAGGGCCAGGATCGCGACGCCGGACACGACACCGTAGAGCCGGTGGCGCTTGCGGGTCTGTGGACCGGGGATGTCGTACAGGGCGGTGGACTCGGTCATCGGGCGACTCCCCAGCGCTTCTCCAGGACGTTGAAGATCGCGCTGATGGTGAGGGTGATGATCAGGTATCCGACGGCGATCCAGACGAAGGTCCAGATGATGTTGTAGCCGAGTTCGCTCAACGTCTTGTAGGTGCCGAGGAGTTCGGTGACGCTGAAGGCTCCGGCGATCGCGGAGTTCTTGGCGAGCGCGATGAGCGTGGAGCCGATGGGCGGGATGACGGAGCGGAACGCCTGGGGCAGGACGACGGCGTTGAGGGTCTGCCCGAAGGTCATGCCAAGGCTGCGGGCGGCCTCGCCCTGACCGCGCGGCACGGTGTTGATGCCGGAGCGCAGCGCTTCGCAGATGAAGGCCGAGGTGTAGCAGCCGAGCGCGAGGACCGCGAACAGCTCGAAGGGGAGCACGAGTCCGAAGCGCGGCAGGCCGAGCATCACGGCGAAGAAGAGCAGGGTGAGCGGGGTGTTGCGCAGCACAGTGACCCAGACCGTGCCGAAGACCCGGAAGGAGCCGACCGGCGCGACGCGGAAGGAGGCCATCACGAAGCCGAGGACGAGCGCGAGCGCAGAGGAGTAGACGGTGAGTTCGACGGTGCCGAGGAAGCCTTCCCAGTAGAGCGAGAAGTTCTGTGTCAGGACGTCCATGCGGGCCTGCCTCCTCAGCTCGCCGGGTAGCGGTCGATGGCGGGCGGCTGCGGGGCGGGGACTCCGGAGAGGCCGAGGGTCGCGTCGTACGCCTTCTTCCAGTCGCCGTTCTTCTCGTGGAAGGCGAGGGCGTCGTCGAGGGCGAAGCGCAGGGCGTTGTCGCTGCGGGGGACGCCGATGCCGTACGGCTCCTTCGAGAACGGCTTGCCGACGACCTTGAGTTCGTCGGGGACCTTGGCCGCGTAGCCCATGAGGATCGTGTCGTCGGTGGTGACCGCGTCGACCTGGTAGGTGAGCAGGTTGTCGACGCAGACGGAGTAGGTGTCGTAGGCGACGAGGTCCGCCTTCGGGTAGTCCTTCTCGATGCGCTGGTACGGGGTGGATCCGGCGGCCGAGCAGACGCGTCTGCCGTCGAGGTCCTGCGGTCCGTGGATGTCGTTCTCGTCGGTGCGGACGAGCAGCGACTGTCCTGCCATGTAGTAGGGGCCGGCGAAGCCGACGAGCTTCTTGCGGTTGTCGTTGATGGTGTAGGTGCCGACGTAGTAGTCGATCTGGCCGTTCTGCAGGGCGGTTTCGCGATTGGCCGAGGCGATGGTCCGGAACTCGATCGAGGCCGGGTCGAAGCCGAGCGAGGCCGACATCATCTTCGCGATCTCGATGTCGAAGCCCGAGTACCGTCCGGTGGCCGGGTCCTTCTCCCCCATGTAGGGCTGGTCCTCCTTGGCTCCGACGATCAGACGGCCGCGCTGCTTCGCCTTCCGCCAGGTCGGGGAGTCGGGCAGCTGGAACGCCGACTGGACCTGGTAGACAGGGAGTTCGTCGGGCTGCGGGCCCTTGACGGGTGGGCTGCCCTCCTTGCCGCAGGCGGCCAGCGCGGTCACGGCGGAGGCGAGCAGCGCGAGTACCGTGAGAGTGCGTCGCGCACGGTGCATGGTGTCCCGCCCCCCGTTCAGTGCGTGAGGATCTTGGACAGGAAGTCCTTGGCGCGCTCGCTGCGCGGACTGGTGAAGAACTCCTCGGGGGCGCGGTCCTCGACGATGCGGCCGTCGGCCATGAAGACGACACGGTTGGCGGCGGAGCGGGCGAAGCCCATCTCGTGGGTGACGACGACCATGGTCATGCCCTCCTGGGCGAGCTGCTGCATCACCTCCAGCACCTCGTTGATCATCTCGGGGTCGAGGGCGGAGGTCGGCTCGTCGAAGAGGAGGGCCTTGGGATCCATGGCGAGCGCGCGGGCGATCGCGACGCGCTGCTGCTGCCCGCCGGAGAGCTGCGCGGGGAACTTGTCGGCATGGGCCGCGAGCCCGACCCGGTCGAGGAGTTCGCGCGAACGCCGGTCGGCCTCCTCCTTCTTGCGCTTGCGAACCTTGATCTGGGCGAGGGAGACATTGGCGAGGACGGTCTTGTGCGCGAAGAGGTTGAAGGACTGGAAGACCATGCCGACCTCGGCCCGCAGCCGGGCGAGCGCCTTCCCCTCGGCGGGGATGGGCTGTCCGTCGATGAGGATGTCGCCGGTCTCCACGGACTCCAGTCGGTTGATGGCCCGGCAGAGCGTCGACTTGCCCGAGCCGGACGGCCCGATGACCACCACCACCTCCCCGCGGCCGACGGTGAGGCGGATGTCCCGCAGAACGTGCAATGTGCCGTAGTGCTTGTTGACGTCACGCAGCTCGATCAACGGATCGACGACGGCCATACGCTGCCCTGCCCCAATTCTCAGCGGTGTCGAGGTCAGCGCAAACTATCCACCAGGAAAAGGGACTTAACGCCCGACACGCATGAGACCGGCATTAGCCGTATTTACTGCGGAGAGGTGATCCGAGGCCTCTTCGGGCCGCTCAGAACTCGGCCGCCTCCCCGTACACCTGGGAGAGTTCGGGCGATCCGCCGACGGCCCAGTCGAGCCCCGCCGTCACCACGTCGATCTCCCGGCCCGAGGCCAGCCGGACCACCGGCCGGCCCCCCGGCCACACCTGCCAGGCCGCTCCCGGCACCGTCCGCACGATGACCGTGCCCAGGTACAGCCCCGCGTCATTGCCCACCCAGGGCAGCTCCTCCGGATCGTCCCGCCAGCGCGGCGGAAGCTGGTCGAGCGCCATCAGCGAGCGGGCGGTGTCGTCCAGGCTCACCCCCGCGGCCTGGGCCCTGGCGCGCAGCAGCTCGCACTCGGCGAGCAGCTCACCCAACCCCTCCGGATCACGGTCGAAGGCCGCGGCCAAGGGGGACTGATCGGCCTCGGGCCGCTTGCGCCAGATGTCCAGGAACGGGATGTTCATCCGACCAGCGTCGCATTTCACCCTCCCGTGGCACCACCCGGCGCGCGGAGATCGTCCCGGCCCGGGCGGGCCGTTGCGTCCCCGCTGCGGGCCCGGCCATAAGGTGATGCCCATGCCAGAGCCCCAGACCCCGCCGGCCGGCCCGCGACGTGGCCGGCGCACCGCCGCCGTCTCGCTCGTGATCGCCCTCGCGTGCGCCTCGACCGTCGCGTTCCTGACGGCGCGGGAAGCACCGTCCGCCGCCGCGCCCGACTCGGGCCAGGGCCAGGCCGGCGCCGAGCAGCGTGCCGCGAACGCCTTCCTGCGGGCGCCCGGCTCGCCGATGACGGTGATCGCCCACCGGGGCGCCTCCTCCGCCGCGCCCGAGAACACGCTGCTCTCCGACGAGGTCGCCCGCCGGGGCGGCGCGCGGTGGATCGAGAACGACGTCCAGCCGAGCCGGGACGGAGTGCCGTACATCCTCCACGACGCCACGGTCGACCGGACCACCGACGGGACCGGGCCGATCCGCGGACTGACCGCCAGGGAGCTGAACCGGCTCGACGCCGGCTCCTGGTTCGCCCCCGCGTTCACCGGCGCACGGGTCCCCACCCTCGCCGCCCAGCTGGACGATCTGCGTCTTCGGGGCGGGAACCTGGTCCTGGAGATCAAGGGCAGTCACAGCCGCGAGCAGGTGGCGCGGATCGTCAAGGAGGTACGCGACCACGGCATGGCCGACCGGGTCCTGGTGCAGAGCTTCGACCCCGAGGCGCTGCGACACACCCGCGCGCTGGCCCCCGAGCTCCCCCTCGGCCTGCTGCGCGACACGCTGGACCCCGACCCGGTCGCGGTCGCCGAGGAGCTCGGGCTGAGCGCCTACAACCCGGCCTTCGGTCAGCTGACCGCCCACCCCGAGGCCGTGGCGAAGCTCCACGCGGCGGGCGTGGCCGTGATGGTCTGGACGGTCGACACCGCGGACCGCTGGAAGACCCTGGACTCGCTCGGCGCCGACGCGGTCATCACCAACCGACCGGCCGAACTGGCCGGCTGGAACGCCGCCTGGGCCCAGGGCCGTGGGGCGGGCTCCTAGACGTCCAGGTCGACGACGACCGGTGCGTGGTCGGACGCGCCCTTGCCCTTGCGCTCCTCGCGGTCGACGTAGCTGTCCTTGACCGCGTCGGCGAACGGCTTGTTGCCGTACACCAGGTCGATGCGCATCCCGCGGTTCTTCGGGAAGCAGAGCTGGCGGTAGTCCCAGTACGTGAAGGGGTGGTCGTACTTCAGCGGCCGCGGGACCACGTCGGCGAGGCCCGTCTCGCGCAGCCCTGCCAGCGCGGCCCGCTCCGGGTCGGTGACGTGGGTGAGGCCCTCGAAGGCCGCCCGGTCCCAGACGTCGTCGTCGGTCGGCGCGATGTTGTAGTCGCCCAGGACGGCGAACGGCCGCTCCCCCGCGGCGTCCTCGGCGACGGCCGCCTGGAGCGCCTCCAGCCAGCGGAGCTTGTACGCGTAGTGCTCGTGGGCGACCTCACGGCCGTTGGGCACGTAGACCGACCACACACGGACCGGGCCGCAGGTCGCGGAGATCGCCCGGGGCTCCTGCACGGTCTCGTAGTCGGGCCCGCCGGGCAGGCCGGTGACGACGTCCTCCAGGCCGACCTTGGAGAGCAGGGCCACGCCGTTCCACCGTCCGGTGGCGTTCACCACCGACTCGTACCCCAGCTCGCGCAGCTCGTCGGCGGGGAACTGCTCGACGGTGCACTTGGTCTCCTGGATGCACAGCACGTCCGTGCCGGTGCTCTCCAGCCAGGCCAGGAGTCGGGGCAGGCGGGCGGTGATCGAATTGACGTTCCAGGTCGCGATGCGCATGAGCGCAAGCCTAACGGCGGGGTGTGACAGTCACCGGCCCCGCGGCCGGTGGATCACAGCTCGGTCGAGTCGCCCGGCGTCAGCCGGCCGTGGTCCGTGCCGCCGAGGGCGCCGATCTGCCGGTCGTAGATGGGCCGGGCGAGGTCGGTGAGCAGGGCGTCGTGGACGTCGATGGCCCGGCGCGGCTTCACCTCGCGTACGTAGTCGATGACCTCGGAGATCTTGCTCCAGGGGGCCATCACCGGCAGCATCAGCGTGTCCACCGGGTGGTCGGGGACTGTCAGCGCGTCGCCCGGGTGGAAGACGGAGCCGTCCACGAGGAAGCCGACGTTGGTGATCCGGGGGATGTCCGGGTGGATCACCGCGTGCAGCTCGCCGTGCACCTGGACCTCGAAGCCGGCCGCGCTGAAGGTGTCGCCGTGGCCGACGGTGTGGACGCGGCCGGGGAAGGCGGCCGAGAGCTTCTCCGCGACGCTGCGCAGCGTCCAGATCTCGGCCGCCGGGTTGGACTCCAGGCCGGCCCGCAGCCGGTCCTCGTCGAAATGGTCGGCGTGCTCGTGGGTGACCAGCAGGACGTCGGCGCCGAGCGCCGAGTCCTCCTCGCTGAAGCCGCCCGGGTCGATGACGAGCGTCCGCCCGTCCTTCTCCAGACGGACGCAGGCGTGCGACATCTTCGTCAGCTTCACGGGACTCCACCTCACGACGGGCCGGACGGGGCCCGGTCAGCCTACGCCTGGGGGGTGGTCTCTTCCTTGATCACCCGTCCCACCACACGCAGGGCGCTCTCGGCCGCCGGCAGCCCGCAGTAGACCGCGGTCTGCAGCACGACCTCCCTGATCTCGTCCGGGGTCAGACCGTTGCGCAGGGCGGCCCGGGTGTGATCGCCGAGCGCGTCCTGGTGGCCGCCCGCGATCAGCGCGGTCAGCGTCACGCAGCTGCGGGTGCGGCGGTCCAGACCCTCGCGGCTCCAGACCTCGCCCCAGGCGTAGCGGGTGACGAGGGCCTGGAGGTCGGCGCCGAACTCGTCGTCCAGGGCCTGGTCCACATGCGCGTCGCCGAGGATCTCGCGGCGCAGCTTGACGCCGTGGTCGTACGGGTCGGGCCGTACGTCCCCCGCCTCCTCGCCCGTCGGCTCGGCGGGCGCGATCTCGGCGACGGGCACGACCGGGGCGGAGACGGGCGGCATCGCCAGGGCGGGCAGGGCGCTCTGCGTGTCGTGCACGATCCCGGCGAAGTGGCTGGTGAGCAGCTCGGTGACGGCGGCGGGCTGCTCGACCGGGGCGAGGTGGGAGGCGCCGGGGACGACGGCGAGCCGGGCGTCGGCGATCCCGGCGACCAGCGTGCGGGCCTCGGCGGGTCCGGTGACCTGGTCGTCGGAGCCGACGAGCACGAGGGCGGGGATGCCGATGCGGCCGAGGGCTTCCCGTACGTCGAAGCCGGCGAGCGCCTCGCAGGCACCGATGTAGCAGCCGGGGTCGGTGGTGCGGACCATCTGCACGGCCCACTCGACGATCGCGGGCTGCGCTGCGCGGAATGCGGGGGTGAACCACTGCTCGGGGGCGGTGCGGGCCATGGGTTCGAGGCCGTTGGTCCGGACGATCACACCGCGCTGGCGGAACTCGTCGGCGCTGCCGAACCGGGGCGAGGCGGCGACCAGGGCGAGGGAGGCGACCCGATGGGGCGCGCGCAGGGCGAGGTCGAGGCCGACCGCGCCGCCGATGGAGCAGCCCACGTAGCCGAAGCGCTGGACGCCCAGCTCGTCGAGGGTGGCGAGCAGGCGGTCGCCGAGCTCGGCGACGGAGGTGAAGGGTCGCGCGGGTGCCCCGCCGTGCCCCGGCAGGTCGAAACGGACGATGCGCCACTGACGGGTGAGCTCGGGTATCTGGCGGTCCCACATGTGCCATGTGGTGCCCAGCGAGGGGCCCAGCACCAGTACCGGAGCGTCTTCTCGCCCGTCGAGGCGGTATTGGAGGGTGTTCGTCAGTGTCTCACTCACTCGCCAGACCCTCTCATCTCCGAGGGAAACACTTCCAGGCGGGGCCTGTGGAACCGGCGCTTCTCGTCGCGCGCGAGGCGGCTCTCCGCGACTGCGGCGACGCGGCGAGGGGCAGCCGGGACCCCGTCGGCGCGGCGGGACCGGGAGCGGCGGGTGGACCCGGAGCACCGGGCGGCGCGGCCGACCGGGCGGGCCGGGCGTAGGTCCCGACGACCGGGACCGTCACGGCGTGGTCGTGGAGACCACGAACACCTTCGGGGCGGCGGGGTCGGTGAGGTCGACGGTGATGTCCTGGCTGGGCCGCGGCTTGTCCTTGCGGACGGTGGTGCCGGACCAGTTCTGGTCCGTCGTGAAGTCCCAGCCCGCGATGGCGGCGTCGCGTTCGCCGATGGTGACCTCGCCGGGGACCAGCTCGGAGCGGCTGGAGCCGACGTCGTTCAGGAAGGTGTCGAGCCCGCCGCCGTTCGTCGTGAACTGGACGTACAGCCGGCTGGTCTTCCAGTTGCTGGTCTCGTAGTAGGCGACCCCGGTGCTGCCCGCGGGGATCGGGACCTCGAAGACGCGGCGCTTCATCAGCGACGGCCAGTTGTCGACCAGCCCGGTGGCCGAGGACTCGCGCTCCTTGTCGCGGCCGCTGTCGCGGCTCTGGCCGGCGGAGATCACCAGATAGCCGGCGGGGATGCCGACGAGCAGGACGATGATGATCGCCGTCAGCCAGCGGCGGCGGATCATGTGGCGCCTGTCCTCCGGCAGCTTGGTCTCCTGCTCGGGTGAGGTGGTCGGGGAGGGAACGGTCATGAATCCGGGTCCTGGGTGGTGCGGGAGGTGCGTCCTTCGGTGCCGCCGCGCAGTGCCTGGGCGTAGCGCTCGTACCGCTCGTGGCGCTCGGCGCGGCGACGGTTGGCACGGCGGAAGCGGCGGGCCACGAGCCGGGCGAGGTCGGCGGCGCCGACCATGCCGGCCTCGGGGCCGAGCTGGGCCTTGGTGATCCGGGCCTCGGGGCGGTAGCCACGGCCGGTGAGGTGGCGCCGGAAGGCGTCCCTGGCGGGCGCGATCAGCAGGTCGTCGGCGGCGCTGACGCCTCCGCCGATCACGAAGCAGGAGGGGTCGAGGGCGGCGGCGAGGTTGGCGATGCCGACGCCGAGCCACTGCCCGATGTCCTGGAGGAGCTCGACGCACATGGCGTCGCCCTCGCGGGCCAGCTCGGTGATGAGCGGGCCGGTGATGTCGGGGACGTGCCCCTTGACCCGCTCGATGATGTTGTACGCGACCGGGGAGTCGGCGGCGGCCAGTTCCCTGGCCTCGCGGACCAGGGCGTTGCCGGAGCTGTACTGCTCCCAGCAACCGCGGTTGCCGCAGGGGCAGCGGTGGCCTCCGGGGACGACCTGCATATGGCCGAACTCGCCGGCCACCCCGTACTTGCCGCGTTTGACCCGGCCGTCCTCCAGGATCGCCCCGCCGATGCCGGTACCGAGGGTGATCATGACGAGGTGGTCCTCGCCCCGTCCGGCTCCGAAGCGCCACTCGGCCCAGGCGGCGGTGTTGGCGTCGTTGTCGACCATGACGGGGACGGCCAGCCGGGACTGCAGGGAGTCGCGGAGCGGCTCGTTGCGCCAGGCGAGGTGCGGGGCGAAGAGGACGGTGGCCCGGTCCGCGTCGACCCAGCCGGCCGCGCCGATGCCGACGGCGTGCACGTCGTGCCGGTCGGAGAGGTCCAGGACCAGCTCGACGATGGTGTCCTCGACGACCTTGGGGCTCTTGGACTTGTCGGGGGTCTCGGTGCGGACCTTCTCCAGGATGGTGCCGTCCGCGTCGACGACGCCGGCCATGACCTTCGTACCGCCGATGTCGATGCCGACGGTGGGCACCCGGGGCGCGGTCAGGTGGGAGCGCCGCTCTCGGGTGCCGACGGTCCGCAGCGCGGCGCCTCGGGTGGCCCCGCGCTGGGTCAGATCGCGGTAGGTACTCATCGGCTCGATTCTGCCAGGTGCGGTGCCGGGAGGCGGCTTACGACGGCGGCGCGGGGGGCTACGGGGCGGTGGGGCGCTCCAGCTCGTGACGGAGGTCCTCCAGCTCGCTGCCGCCCGCCATCTGCCGGGTCAACTCGTCCAGGGTGACCGAATCCTTGGTGTGGCTGCCCGACATGACACCGCGCTTGAGCAGGATGAAGCGGTCGCCGACGAGATAGGCGTGGTGCGGGTTGTGGGTGATGAGGACCACTCCGAGGCCCTGGTCACGGGCGGCTGCCACGTACTTCAGGACCACTCCGGACTGCTTGACGCCGAGGGCGGCGGTCGGCTCGTCCAGGACCAGGACCTTGGCGCCGAAGTGCACCGCGCGGGCGATGGCCACGCACTGGCGCTCGCCGCCGGAGAGGGTGCCGATGGGCTGGTCGACGTCGCGCAGGTCGATGCCCATGCGCAGCAGCTCCGTGCGGGTGGTCTCGCGCATGAGCTCGACGTCGAGGCGCTTGAAGGGTCCGGCGCCCTTGGTGGGCTCGGAGCCGAGGAAGAAGTTCCGCCAGACCGGCATGAGGGGGACGACGGCCAGGTCCTGGTAGACGGTGGCGATGCCGAGGTCCAGGGCCTCGCGCGGGCTGGAGAGCGTGATGTCCTCGCCCTCGATGCGGAAGGTGCCGGCGTTGTGCCGGTGCAGCCCGGCGATGATCTTGATGAGGGTGGACTTGCCGGCTCCGTTGTCGCCGAGGACGCAGGTGATCTCGCCCGCGTGGACCTCCAGGGAGACCCCTTCGAGGGCGCGGATGTTGCCGTAGTACTTGCTGACGTCGTCGAGCTCGACGAGTGCGGGGGCCGGGGCGGTGGGCTGGGGGGTGGTCATTTGGTTGCCTCCACACGCCTGCGGATCCAGGCGTTCAGCAGGGTCGCCAGCAGGAGCATCGCTCCCAGGAAGAACTTGAACCAGTCCGGGTTCCACTCCGCGTACACGATGCCCTTGCTGGTCATGCCGAAGATGAACGCGCCGACCGCCGAGCCGATGGCGGAGCCGTAGCCTCCGGTGATCAGACAGCCGCCGATGACGGCCGCGATGATGTAGATCAGCTCGTTCCCGACGCCTTCTCCGGACTGGACGACGTCGAAGGAGAAGAGGAGGTGCTGGCCGGAGATCCAGGCGCAGAAGGCCACGCCCATGTAGAGGCCGATCTTGGTCCTGGCGACCGGGACGCCGACCGCGCGGGCGGCGTCGGCACCGCCGCCGACAGCGAAGATCCAGTTGCCGAAGCGGGTGCGCAGCAGGATCCAGGTGGCGACCGCGACCAGGCCGATCCACCACAGGATGGTGACCTTGAGTTCGACGTCGCCGATGGTCAGCTGGGAGGCGAAGAGCTTCCTGGCGGAGGGGAACCCCTCCATGTCGGCGATCGACTTGGTGGAGACCGTGCCGCTGATCAGCTTGGTGAAGCCGAGGTTCAGGCCGGTCAGCATGAGGAACGTGCCGAGGGTGATGATGAAGCTCGGCAGCTTGGTCCGGGTCAGCATGACGCCGTTGAAGGCGCCGATGGCGAGGGTGACGAGCAGCGAGACCCCCACGCCGACCCAGACGTTCGCGGTCATCTGGTAGCTGAACATCGAGGAGATCAGCGCCGAGGTCGTGACCATCACGCCGGCCGAGAGGTCGAACTCCCCGCCGATCATCAGCAGCGCGACGGGCACCGCCATGATGCCGATGGTGGAAGCCGCGTAGAAGACCGTGCCGAGGCTGGAGGCGCGCAGAAAGCTGTCGGCGATCAGCGAGAAGAAGAGGAAGACGGCCGCCGCGCCGACCACCGAGCCGAGCTCGGGGCGGGCCAGCAGTTTCTTCAGCGGGGAGGTGCGCAGCAGCCGCTCGTCGACGTGGTCGAGGCCGGACGGGGCGGTCGCGCTCATCGAGTGCCCCGCTCCGTGTAGCCCTTCAGTGCCTCGGCGTCGTCCTTGGCGATGATCTGGGGGCCGGTGAGGACCGGCTTGCCGCCGCCGAGGACGTCGGCGTTGTACTTGTACAGCCAGAGCAGGTCGACGGCCTCGTAGCCCTGGAGGTAGGGCTGCTGGTCCACGGCGAAGCCGAGGGTGCCCGCGGAGAGCGCGGAGGCGACCTTGGCGTTGAGGTCGAAGGTGTCGACCTCGGCCTGTGAGCCCGCCGTCTTCTTCGCCTGGACGGCGGCGTCGGCGAACGGCGCGCCGAGGGTGACGACGGAGTCGATGGCGGGGTCGGACTGGAGCTTGGCCTCGATGGACGCCTGGACGTCGGGCATGTTGGTGCCGTCGACGTACAGGTTCTGCAGGTCACCGCCGAAGGTGTTCTTCGCCCCGGCGCAGCGCTGCTCATGGCCGACGTTGCCCTGCTCGTGCAGGACGCACAGCGCCTTCTTCTTCCCGCGCCTGTCCAGCTCCTCACCGACGGCCTCGCCCGCGACGGTCTCGTCCTGACCGATGTGGGTCAGCGCGCCGAAGGCCTTGGACTGCTCGGATCCGGAGTTGACGGTGATCACCGGGATTCCGGCCTTGACCGCCTTCTCGACGGCGGTCTTCATCGCGTCGGGCTTCGCGAGGGTGACGATGAGTCCGTCGACGCCCTTGGCGATGTACGAGTCGATGAGCTGCGCCTGCTGCTGCGCCTCGTCGCTGTGGGCGTAGAGGAAGTTGATGTTGTCCTTCACGGCCGCCTGCTCGGCGCCGTTCTGGACGATGTCCCAGAAGGTGTCGCCGTCGCCCGAGTGGGTCACCATGGCGAAGGTCCACCGGGGCGTGTTCACGGCCGCCTTCCCCTGGGCCGCGGCCGCCTTGCGGGCGTCCTCCGCGCGCTTCCCGCCGGTGCTGCTGCACCCGGCGAGTGCGGCGGTGAGCGCCACCGCGAGCACGGCGCCGACTGCGGCGCGTACCCCTCCTGTCCGAAGCCTGGTCACGAGGCCGTGCCCTCCTTTGTGTCCTTCTGCGTGCATTGCAGTATCGGTCATGGGGGTCGCGCGGATCTTCGCGGGGCGGATCTAAGGCTAGGGGCGCACCAGGAGCTGGAACTCGAAGGAGTACCGGGAGGCCCGGTAGAGCTGCGATCCGAACTCGACGGCACGTCCGGTGTCGTCGAAGGTGGTGCGTTCCATGGTGAGCAGCGGGGCTCCCTCCTCCTCGGCCAGCAGGTCCGCCTCGGCCGCCGTGGCGGCCCGGGCGCCCACGGTCTGGCGGGCGCTGTGGAGAGTGATACCGGCGCCGCGCATGAGGCGGTAGAGGCCGGTGGTCTCCAGTTGTCCGGGGTCCAGGTCGAGGAGTCCGGCCGGCAGATGGTTGCGCAGGTACGCCATCGGTTCGTCGTGCGCGGAGCGGAGCCGCTCCACGTACCGCACGTCGCTGCCCTCCGGTACGCCGAGGGCGGCGGCGACCCGGGCGGTGGCGGGTTCGACGCGGTCGGCGAGGACGCGGGTGGCGGGGCGCTGGCCGGCCGCCTCCAGGTCGTCGTAGAGGCTGCTGAGCTCCAGCGGGCGCCTGACCTGGCTGTGCACGACCTGGGTGCCGACGCCCCGCCGGCGGACCAGGAGGCCCTTGTCGACCAGCGACTGGATGGCCTGGCGGACGGTGGGCCGGGACAGGCCCAGTCGGGTGGCGAGGTCGATCTCGTTTCCGAGCAGGCTTCCGGGGGTCAGGACCCCCTTCTCGATCGCCGCCTCCAGCTGCTGGGCGAGCTGGTAGTAGAGCGGGACCGGGCTGGTGCGGTCCACGGAGAAGGGTGGCAGCGAGGCGGACGACGGCGGCTTGGACACGCACGGGAGCGTAGCCCGAGGAGAAGATGACAGGAAGTGGTGAAGTCCGATTGTCCTGACAAATCCTTGACAGGGTCTCCGTTCGGCACCACCTTGGGGGCCATGCGCATCGGACTGATCGGAACGGGACGTATCGGGGCCTTCCACGCGGGCGTGCTCGCCCGCCATCCGGAGGTCGAATCGCTTGTCGTGGCGGACGCGGACGCCACCCGGGCCGCGCAGGTCGCCGGGGCGATCGGCGCCGGCGCGGCGCCCACCGTCGACGCCCTCCTCGACCACGCCCTCGACGCCGTCGTCATCGCCTCCGCCACCGCCGCCCACGCCGAGCTGATCGGCCGCGCGGCGGGTGCCGGACTGCCCGCCTTCTGCGAGAAGCCCATCGCCCTGGACGTGCCCGGCACGCTCGGTGCGCTGCGGGCGGTCGAGGCCGCGGGCACGGAGCTCCAGCTCGGCTTCATGCGCCGCTTCGACGCCGGGTACGCCGCCGCCCGCGAGGCCGTGCGGACGGGTCGGCTCGGCCGCCTGCACACCGTACGCTCGGCCACCTCCGACCCCGCCCCGCCGCCCGCCGCGTATCTGCCGCTCTCCGGCGGTCTCTTCCGGGACTGCCTCGTGCACGACTTCGACATACTGCGCTGGGTGACCGGACGGGAGGTCGTCGAGGTGTACGCCACCGGCTCGGACGCGGGCCCCGCGATGTTCCGCGAGGCGGGCGACGTGGACACCGCGGCGGCGGTGCTCACCCTGGACGACGGCACGCTCGCGACGGCGACGGCGACCCGGTGCAACGGCGCCGGTTACGACGTCCGGATGGAGCTGGCGGGCGAGCGGGACCAGATCGCCGTCGGCCTGGACGACCGGACCCCGCTCACCTCGGCGGAGCCCTCGGGACCGCCCGCCCCGGTCAAGCCCTGGCCGGGCTTCCTGGAGCGGTTCGCCCCCGCGTACGAGGCGGAACTGGACGCCTTCGTCCGGCTGGTCCGCGGCGAGGCACCCAATCCGTGCGACGGCCGCGAGGCGCTTGAGGCCCTGCGGATCGCGGAGGCCTGCGAGCGCTCACGGCGCGAGCACCGACCGGTCGCGCTCGCCGAGATCCCGTCGTAGAGGGAGATCCAGGAGTGGGCCGGATCCAGTCCTACGCCGAGATCCCGTCGTAGCGCGTCCGCTCAGCCGTTCGCGGAGAGGACCGTTCCCTGTGCCACCGCGCACAGGGTCTCGTCGCCCGCCTCGTCCACCGTCAGCAGGTCGCACCGGACCACCGCCTGCCGTCGTCCCGCGTGGACCACGCTCGCGCGGGCGACGAGCGTGCGGCCCCGCGCGGGGCGGACGTACTGGATGGAGAAGCCGGCGGTCAGGACGGCCGCGCCCAGCGCGGTGCCGGCCGCGAAGGTGAGCGCGTTGTCGGCGGCGTACGAGAGCACACCGCCGTGCGCGAACCCGTTCTGCTGCTGGAGCTCCTCGCGGAGGTCGACCTCGAGGGTGGCCGCGCCGTCGCCGAAGGCGGTGATCCGGGCGCCGACGAGCCGGCTGAACGGCTGGGCGTCCAGGACCTTCCGCGCGAGGACGAGGTCGAGGTCGTGCGAGGGATCGGTCATCGGGGTCACCACCGGACGGGAAGGCGGCGCACACCGCGGACGAGCAGGCCGGGCATCCACTCCCAAGGAGCGCCCTCGGGGTCGAGTTCCAGCCGCGGGAATCGTTCCAGCAGTGTCCGGATCGCGATGGTGCCCTCGAGGCGGGCGAGCGGTGCGCCGAGACAGTAGTGGATGCCGTGCCCGAAGGCCAGATGGCCGCGCGGTTCGCGGCGGATGTCGAAGCGGTCCGGTTCGGGGAAGCGGTTCGGGTCGCGGTCGGCGGCCGCGAGGGAGACGAAGACGGCGGAGCGGGCCGGGATGTCGGTGCCTCCGACGGTGGTCGGCTCCTTGGCGATCCGGAAGGTGGTGGTCTCCACCGGCCCGTCGTAGCGCAGCCCTTCCTCGATCACCCCGTCGAGCAGCCCGAAATCGGCTCGTAGTTGGGCGAGTTGGTCGGGGTGGGCGAAGAGGGCCCGCATCGTGTTGGTGATCAGACCGACGGTGGTCTCGTGCCCGGCGACGAGCAACAGGTACGCCATCGCCCGCAGTTCGGGAAGGGAGAGCCGGTCGCCGTCCTCGGCGCGCGTGGCGATCAGCGCGGAGAGCAGGTCGTCCTGGGGTCCGGAGGCCCGCTTGTCCTCGATGAGCTCGTCGAGGTAGGCGCCGAAGCCCTCGACGACCTCCCGCGCGGGGGTTCCGGTGGCCGGCGCGACCAGCTCGTTCGACCAGTGCCGGAAGGAGTCCCGGTCGGCCGCCGGGACGCCGAGGAGCTCGCAGATGACGGTCATGGGCAGCGGGAACGCGAAGGAGTCCACGAGATCGGCGCGGCCTGCCGGGGCCATGGCGTCGACGAGTCCGTCGGCGAGCTCCTGGATGCGGGGACGCAGGGCCTCCACCCGCCGCCCGGTGAACTCCCGTGCGACGAGCTTGCGCAGCCGGGTGTGGTCGGGTGCGTCCACGGCGAGCAGGTTGGGGCCGATGACCTCCTCGTCGACCGGGACGACGTCGATGACGGACGGCGACTTCACCAGACGCGGGTCGGCGAGGGCCGCCCGCCCCTCCTCGTGTCCGACGACGAGCCAGAACTCCCAGCCGTCGGGCATACGGATGTGGTGGACGGGACCGCTCTCGCGGAGCTTCGCGTAGTAGGGATACGGATTCGCGGTGAAGTCCGCGCCCCACTCCCCCAGTTCGATGACGGACATCGCCCCACCCTAGGCGGTGTCGTTCTCGTCGAGGAGGCCGGCGTCGTGGACGAGAAGCGCGATCTGGACACGGTTGTTGAGGCCGAGTTTGGCGAGAATCCGTGAGACATGGGTCTTGACGGTCGGCACGCTCATGTAGAGGGCGGCGGCGATCTCGGCGTTGGACTGCCCGCGGCCGACGGCGACGGCGACCTCGCGTTCGCGCTGGGCGAGTTCGGCGAGCCTGCCCGCCGCGGTCGCGCTCCTCGGCTGCTCCGGCCGGCCCGTGACATGGCTCATCAGCTGGCGGGTGACGGCCGGGGAGAGCACGGGGTCGCCGGACGCGACGCGACGCACGGCGGCGACGATCTCGGCGGGCGGAGTGTCCTTGAGGACGAAACCGGCCGCGCCCGCGCGCAGGGCGCGCAGCACCTGCTCGTCGGCGTGGAAGGTGGTGAGGACCACGACCTCGGGGGCGTCGGGGCGGGCACGCAGCAGTTCGGTGGCGGTGAGGCCGTCGACGTGCGGCATCCGGATGTCCATCAGGACGACGTCCGGGGCGAGGCGGGCGACGAGGTCGGGGACGTCCCGGCCGTCGGTGCCCTCGCCGACGATCTCGATGTCGTCGGCGCCGTCGAGCATGAAGGTGAGGCCGGCGCGGACCAGGGGGTCGTCGTCGACGACGAGCAGACGGATGGTCATGAGGGCCACGGTAGCCAGGCGTGCAGGGCGAACCCTCCGCCGGGGGCCGGGCCGTGGTCGAGGCGCCCACCGGCGAGGGTGGCGCGCTCGGTGAGGCCGATGAGTCCCTGACCGGAACCGGGGACGTGCGGGACGGGCCCGGTGGGGGCCGGGTTGTGGACGTCGATGGTCAGTCCGTCGCCCGGACGGCCGCGCACGGTGAGGGTGACCTCGGTGCCGGGGGCGTGCTTGCGGGCGTTGGTGAGGCCCTCCTGCGCGATCCGGTAGACGGTGCGGCCGGTGGAGGCGGGGACCGCCTCCGGATCGTCGATCGTGGAGTCGAGGACGACTTTCGTGCCGGCCCCGCGGGACTCGGCGACCAGCGCGTCGAGCGTGGCGAGGGTGGGCTGCGGCCGGTCGCCCTCCGCGCCCTCGCCCGGGGCGCGCAGGACGCCGATGATCTGCCGGAGGTCCTGGAGGGCCTCGTGGGCGCTGTCCCGGATGACTCCGGCGGCGCGGGCCACCTGCTCCGGCGGGGCGTCGGGCCGGAACTCCAGCGCTCCGGCGTGCACGCTGAGCAGGGTGAGCCGGTGGGCGAGGACGTCGTGCATCTCGCGGGCGATGGCCTCGCGGGCGAGCCGCTGGGCCTGCTCGGCGCGCAGCTCCGCCTCGGCCTCGGCGCGCCGGGCGCGTTCACGCAGGGCCTCGACGAGCTGGCGCCGGGAACGTACGAGCATCCCCCAGGCGGTCATGAGCAGGACCAGGATGAAGCCGATGAGGATCCCGGGAACGGTCCCGGTCGCAGGGTCGGGGCGCACGAAGACCTGGGCGGTGGTACTGGCGAGGGAGAGCGCGCCGACCCAGGCGACCTCGCGGAAGGGCCGCCGGACGGCGAGGCTGAACAGGCTCACGAGGAAGGCGCCGCCGGCGAGGGGCGCGGCCACGCTGACGAGGCTGAGCGCGACCGCGAGGCCGACGGGCCAGCGGCGGCGCAGCCAGAGGGCGCAGCAGGCGGCGGCACCTACGGCCTGGTCGGCCACGGCGACGGCGTGGCTGTTCAGGTCGTCGGTGGCGTCGGCCGCGATCATGCCGAAGAGGACCGCGAGGAGGAACAGGGTGGTGTCGACGACCCAGTCGCGTACGGTGCGGCGCGGCCTGCGGCCGGGTGGGGCGTCGGCCGGAGGGTCGGCCATGGCCGAGGGCAGCAGCCAGGCGTAGCGGTCCGTACGTGTCATACGAACCAAAGTACGCACGTCAGGGGCGCGGGGCCGGGCCGGAACGTCCGATGGCTACCAAAGTCGCGCGGTACGAGACTTCGGTAGCACCGGCTCTGTCCCACCGGCCGACGCGGGCGCGAGGAACGCGACGCCAGGATCGGCCCATGAAGAAGATTCTGGAGTTCGTGGGCGGTGTGGTGCTGATCGGCGGCATCGCGGGGGTGCTGCGCGAGTTGACGGGCTGGTTCCCGTTCATGGGGTTCACCCGGTTCCTGACGGAGAACGTCTCGTTCCTGGAGGGCCGGGAGATCCTCACCAATATCGCGATCGCGGTGGTCGGCTTCGCGATCGTCATGGTCGCCGACACCAAGCGGCGGACCTGAGGCGACATCCGCCGTTCCGGTCGGTCGGTTGACCCGGACGGATCCCGGGCGCTGCGCGGCCGTCGGAGGTGTAGTGGGGTGGTGGCGACACCGACAGGGGGCTACCGACGTGAGCCGACAGCACGCCACCGATCCCCCGGCGGGGCCGCAGCGGCAGGACGAGGTCGCCGGCGAGGCCCGCTGGCCGATGGCCACCGCCGTCGTGGCCGCGATGACGCTGACCCTGCTGCTCCCCGACGCCCTTCGGCTGGCCCCCATCTGGGTGCTCCCCAGCATCGAAGGCCTCCTCCTGCTTGCGCTGATCGCGGGGGACCCGGGCCGGATCGACCGCCGCTCGGCCGCCCTGCGCGCCGTGTCGATCGCCTTGGTCGGCGTCCTGGCGCTCGGCGCCGTCTGGTCGACCGTCCAGTTGACCGACGACATCATCCACGGTGGGAAGGAGACCGCCTCCGCGGCGAGTCTGCTGCAGACCGGCGGGACCGTCTGGGCCGGCACCGTCCTCGCCTTCTCCCTGCTGTACTTCGAACTCGACTGCGGTGGTGCGGCGGCCCGCGCCCACCACATGCCCGCCGCTCCGGCACTCGCCTTCCCCCAGCAGCTCAGCCCCGAGCTCGCCACCCCCGGCTGGCGCCCGCGCTTCGTGGACTACCTCTACCTCGGGCTCACCAACGCCACCGCCTTCAGCCCGACGGACGTCATGCCACTGGCCCCCTGGGCGAAGATGGCCATGGCGGTGCAGTCGCTCGTCTCCCTGATCATCCTCGGCCTCGTCGTCGCCCGCGCCGTCAACGTGCTGACCTAGCGCCTGCCCGAAAGGCACCTTTTGTCGCCGACGGGATACAGTCGGCGGGTGGGCAGAGCCGAGGAGCACGCCGAGGGGGCGGGACCGTTCACGACCCGGCTCACCTGGCGACCACGGGACGGGGGCACCGCGGTCTGGGAGTCCCGCCTGGCCCGCAAACGAGCCCGGCTGACCGTACGGGCCACGGGCGAGACGGAAGCCCGTACCCGACGGGCGGACGCGGTGGCCGTCGCCCGCGCGCGCAGGCTGAACGCCGTCGCCGCGGGCGCCTTCACGGTCGGCGGCACGCTCTTCGCCCTCGGAGCCGGACTGGCGCAGTTCGGCCCGGGCGATGTGACGAGCGCCTGGATCTACTTCACCGGCGGCCTGTTCTTCAACACCGGCGGGTACGCCTCACTCCTCCAGAGCATCAACACACCCCGCCGGGACGGCGAGGCCGGCAGGCTCACCGCGCGGCCCTGGTCGTGGTGGCGCTACGAGCCGGCCCGGATCGACTGGCTCAGCACCTTCCTGCTGTTCGCCGGCACGCTCGTGTTCGGCGTCAATCTGCTGAGTTCCCTGCTCCAGGGACTCTCGGTGCATCAGATGAACCGGCTCGTCTGGGCCCCGGACATGGTGGGGTGCACCCTGTTCCTGGTCTCGGGGCACCTCGCCCTGGTCGAGGTCTGCCACGGCAGGCCGCGCGTGCGCGCGCACGACCTCGCCTGGTGGATCGTCGCGATCAACCAGTTGGGGTCGGTCCTCTTCATGGTGTCGGCACTGGCCGCCTTCACCCGGCCGGCGACCGGGAATCTGCTCAATGTCGACATCGCGAACTGGGGCACGCTCACGGGAGCGGTGTGCTTCGCCGTCGGCGGGATGCTGCAGTTCTCCGAACGTCCCTGACCTCGCCCCGCCCCTTGTCGCCGGCCGCTACGCGCGGGTCCGGTTCAGGCGCTCGCCTCGGTGAGGCGGGTGACCTCGGCGAGGTGCTCGGCCATGCGGTGGGAGACCGAACCGCTGGTGTAGAGGACGCTGCCGACGACGGCGAGGGGAACCGAGCCGCCGAGCACGGCGAGGAGCTCGGGCCAGTCACGTTCATTGACGCACCTGCTGTCGCTGTTGTGCAGGTTCTCGCTGGTCCAGCGGGAGACACAGTCCTTGCTCCGGCCGTCCCACTCGGCCTCGTACGGCGAGAAGATCAGCACGGCCAGCCAGATCCACATCAGTCCGGCGAGGGCCAGCAGCCCGAGTCCCCATCCCTGGGTGCGCCGTGCGCGGGCGCGGAATTCTATGTCGTACGAGAGTGAACGCATGGCGCTAGAACCTACCGGCCGCTCTCGTCCGCGGCCCGACGGCCCCAACTCGTCCCCGCGAGGACGAGAACGGCGCCCGCGATGCCGAGCACGCCGGGCCGGTCACCGGCGATCGCGATGCCGGCGGCCGCGGCCCACAGGGGTTCCGTCCCGAGCAGGAGGCTGACGCGCGAGGGGGAGGTGCGGCGGACGGCCCACATCTGCACGAAGAAGGCGAAGAGCGTGCAGAAGACGGAGAGGAAGAGCAGCCCGGCCCATTCGCGCGGGCCGAAGTCCAGCGCCACCGACCAGGGGGACGCGCCGGTGCCGGGTGCGGCGGCGAGCAGCGCGAAGACCACGACGGCGGAGCCGAGTTGGACGGTGGTGAGGGAGAGCGAGTCGGCGCCCTCGACCGCCTTGATCCGGGACATGGCCAGCACGTGCACGGTCCGGGCGAGGGCTGCCAGCAGCATCAGCAGGTCGCCGAGGGACGGGGTGCTGAAGCCTCCGCCCTGGGTCAGCAGCACCACGCCGGCCACCGAGAGCCCGGCGGCGGCCAGGAAGGCGCGGGGCGGCCTCGTCCTGGTGACGGCGGCCTCGGCCAGCGGCGTGAGAATCATGGTGAGGCTGATGATCAGGCCCGCGTTGGTGGCGGAGGTGTGGACGACTCCATAGGTCTCCAGGAGGAAGATCCCGCTGAGGATCAGGCCGAGAAGTCCTGCGCCGCGCCACTGGGAGACGGTCAGCGCCCGCAGCCCCCGCCATCCGGCGACGACAAGGGCGGGCAGGACGACGGCGAACCGCAGGACCAGAACGGCGACGACCGTGTGGGTGGTCGTGATGCCCTTGGCCGCGAGGTAGCTGGCGCCCCAGACGACGGCGACGAGCAGCACCGGGAGGTCGGTGAGCCAGGCGCGACGCGGGGCGCGAAGGGGTACGGAAGCGGCAATCGACGTCATCGCGGGGCCTGCTCCAACTCGTCGGACGGGGTGGAGACTTCGGCGGCTCGCACGCGGGACGATCACCGTACCCGGAGAAACCGGTGGCGGCTACACGTTTCTGCTACACATAGCTCCCGTACTTGGGGCGGCCCGCCAGCTCGTACGTACTGATGGCGATGCCCGAGCCGGTCGTCCTGGTCCCGACGTTGCGGAAGGCGGTGGGCCGGGCGCCGTCGAAGAGGTTCAGGCCCGTACCGAGGACGACGGGGAAGACGAGCAGGTGGAGCGTGTCGATGAGGTCGGCGGCCAGCAGGGACTTGGCGAGGCCGCCGCTGCCGTGCATCTGCACCTCGCCGTCCACGCGGTCCTTCAGTGCCGCCACTTCCTTGACGACATCGCCTCCGAGGACGGTCGTGCCGGCCCAGTCGGCCGTCTTGAGCGTGGTGGAGGCGACGTACTTGGGGAGGGAGTTGAGCTTCGTGGCGACGGGGTTGGCGGGGTCGGTCTGCTTCGGCCAGTAGCCCGCGAAGATGTCGTACGTACGGCGACCGAGCAGGAAGGCGGCGGGCCGCTGGAACACCTCGTCCATGAAGGCCCCGAAGTCGTCGTCGCCGTACGGGACGGACCAGCCGCCGTGCTCGAAGCCGCCGCTGGGGTCCTCGTCGGGCCCGCCGGGTGCCTGGTAGACGCCGTCGATCGTCACGAACTGGGTGAGGGAGAGCTTGCCCATGGTGCTGACCTTTCGCTTCTGCCGGGATCCCCCGGTCCATCGTGTCTCACAAGCTCCGACTCCACCGCTCGGCGGAACTCATCGGTGGGCGTCGGTGTCCGATTGCCGCCAGCACCGTGACGACCCGCCGAGTTCGATTGAACCCGCAACCACTTGGCAGTGTTCTTACGGAGGTTTCGGGATGTCCACGATGAACGGCAAGGCGGTCCTGGTGACGGGCGGCAGCCGCGGGATCGGCGCCGCGACGGCGCTCCGGCTGGCCCAGGAGGGCGCCGACGTGGCGTTCACCTACGTGGCGGGCGAGGAGCGGGCGAACGAGGTCGCCGCGCGGATCGAGGCTGCCGGTCGCAAGGCGCTTCCCCTGCGGGCCGACGCATCGGACGCCGGGGACGCGGCGGGCGCGGTGGAGTGGGTGGCGGACGCCCTCGGCAGGATCGACGTCCTGGTCAACAACGCCGGGGTCGGGGTCGTCGCGCCGCTGGAGTCGCTGGCTCTGGCGGATGTGGACCGGGTCCTCGCGGTGAACGTACGCGGGGCCTTCCTCGCCGCCCAGGCCGCGGCCGCGCGGATGGACCGGGGCGGGCGGATCATCACAATCGGCTCGTGCATGACGCAGCGCGTACCGGGGCCCGGCGGCACGCTCTACGCGATGAGCAAGTCGGCGCTGATCGGACTGAACAAGGCGCTGGCGCGAGAGCTGGGCGGCCGCGGCATCACCGCGAACATCGTCCACCCGGGGCCGGTCGACACCGATATGAACCCGGCGGACGGCCCGTACGCGGCGGACCAGGCGTCCCTGACGGCCCTGGGCCGCTTCGGCACGGCGGACGAGGTCGCGGCGACGGTGGCGTTCCTGGCGGGCCCGGGGGCGAAGTACATGACGGGCGCGGAGTTCTCGGTGGACGGCGGCCACGCGGCCTAGGGGCGCTTCTCGGTGGTCGGCGGCCACGCGGCGTAAGGGCGACCACGAGGACCGGCGAGTGAGCCGAAGGGCGCGCCGGGGGAACGACGCCGAGCGCGCGGAGCCTCCCAAGGAACGAGGGAGGCGAGCACGGTCGGGGTGGTGAGCCCGGCGCGAGCGCCCGGAGGTGACCGAGCCCGAACAAGACGGGAGTTCGCGAGGGCGCACCGGTGCTGTCGGCCGGTGCGCCCTCGCGGGCCGGGCGGGGTGTCGTTACCCGCCCAGTTCCTGGTGGCGCGCCGTCAGACGCGCGGAGCCCTCGTCGGTGAGCGAACCGAAGAGGCGGAGGCGGGAGATGCCGCCGTCGGGGTAGATGTCGATCCGGACCCGGGAGCCGACCGCCGGCGCGTCCAGCACGAAGCGGTGGTTGGTGTCGGGCTGGAGGCGGGTCCGGGGCAGGACCTCGGTCCAGTCCTCGGAGCCCTCGGCCGCCACGGAGAGCGCCGCCCAGCCCGCGCTGTTGCCCTTGAGGTACGCGGTGTCGATCTCGACCGCGCGGATCTCGGACTCGGCGACCAGGCTGTAGCGGATCCAGTCGTTGCCCTTGTCGCGGCGGCGGCGCGTCTCCCAGCCGTCGTCCATCTTGCGGGAGCGGCCGGGCTGGATGGTGTTGGTCGCCGGGGAGTAGAAGCGGTCGGAGGCGTCCTCGACCTGGCCGCCGTTCTCGAGCGCGGCGAGGTCGAAGGTGCCGAGCACGCCGAGCCACTTCGGGTCCGGGGCGACCTCTCCGTACACGCGGAGGCGCGCGATGCCGCCGTCGGGGTGCTGGTTGACCCGGAGGTGGGTGAAGCGCTGCTCGACGTCGACGGCGAAGCCGTTGGCGGCGTGCCCGCCGATGGCGGTGCGCGGGACGAGGGTCGTCCACTTCACGTCGTCCGCGAGGAGTTCCTCGGGCGAGGGCGAGCCGGCCACGGAGGTGGCCTCCACGGAGACGGCCTGCGGGTAGTTGCCGCGGAAGTGCGCGGTGTCGACGACGATGCCGCGTACGACGCCGGGGGCACCGAGACGTACGAACGCCCAGTCGTGGTCGTCCTCGGTCGGGTGCGGCTGCTGGGCGGACACACCGCGGCGGCGGCGGGTCTCCCAGCCGTCCATGATCTTGCCCTTGTGACCGAAGTGCTCGGGGTCGAACTCCGCGGCCTCGGGCTTGAGCATGTTCTCGCGCTCGGCGAAGAACTCGTCGTTGGCGGCGATCACACCGGCGCCGAGACGGCGGTCGGCGAGGTCCGCGTACTGCGTGAAGGGGAAGTCCGCCGTGCGGTAGTCGGCGTACGGGTCGCCGCCGCCGTAGGGGCTGGCGTCGCCGGTGAAGCTGGGTATGGCGGACACGTCAGTTGTTCCTTTCGAGGAGGCTGCCGGAGGGCTCGGTGAGGGTGCCGCGGTCGACGATCCGCTCGCCGCGCAGCCAGGTGGAGGTGACGACGCCGTGCAGGGTCCTGCCCGCGTAGGCGGTGACGCGGTTGCGGTGCTGGAGCTCGGCCGGGTCGACGGTGAAGGTCGCCTCGGGGGCGAGGACGGCGAAGTCGGCGTCGCGGCCTGCCTCGATCGCGCCCTTCTGCTCCAGGCCGGCGAGGCGCGCGGGGCCCGCGGACATCCAGCGGACGACGTCTTCCAGGCTGTGGCCGCGGCGGCGGGCCTCGGTCCAGATGGCGGGCAGGCCGAGCTGGAGGGAGGAGATGCCGCCCCAGGCGGAGGCGAAGTCGGCGGTCTTGAGGTCGGCCGTGGAGGGCGAGTGGTCGGAGACGATGCAGTCGATCGTCCCGTCGGCGAGACCGTTCCAGAGCGCGTCCTGGTTGGACGCCTCGCGGATCGGCGGGCAGCACTTGAACTCGGTGGCGCCGTCCGGGACTTCCTCTGCGGTGAGCGTGAGGAAGTGCGGGCAGGACTCGACGGTGATCTTGACGCCCTCGGCCTTGGCGGCGGCGATCAGCGGGAGCGCGTCCGAGGAGGACAGGTGCAGGACGTGCACGCGGGCGTTGAGGCGGCGGGCCTGGTTGATCAGGTTCTCGATCGCCGTGTTCTCGGCGTCACGCGGCCGGGAGGCGAGGAAGTCGGCGTACTTCTCGCCGCTCTTCTGCGGGGCGGCGGCGAGATGGTGCGGGTCCTCGGCGTGCACGATCATCAGGCCGCCGAACCCGGCGATCTCGGCGAGCGAGTTCGCCAGCTGCTCCTGGTCCAGTTCCGGGAACTCGTCCACGCCGGACGGCGACAGGAAGCACTTGAAGCCGAAGACACCGGCGTCGTGCAGGGGCCGCAGGTCCTTGACGTTGTCGGGCAGCGCGCCGCCCCAGAAGCCGACGTCGATGTGCGCCTTGGTGCGGGCGACGTCCTGCTTGACCCGCAGGTGCTCGACCGTGGTGGTCGGCGGGAGCGAGTTCAGCGGCATGTCGAGGAGCGTGGTGATGCCGCCGGCGGCAGCGGCGCGGGTGGCGGTCCAGAAGCCTTCCCACTCGGTGCGGCCGGGGTCGTTCACATGCACATGGGTGTCGACGAGCCCCGGGAGTACGACGTCGTCGCCGACGTCCTCCAGCCGGGCGCCCTCCGGGACCTCGGCGTCGTACGGCAGCACGGCGGCGATGGTCCCGCCGGAGACGGCGATCGACGCGGGCCCCGTCCCCTCGGGGGTGATGACGCGTGTCGAGCGCAGTACCAGGTTGACGTCCACCCGTACCCCTTTCCAGCAGAATTTCAACGAACTGTTGAAGGAGTCTTCACTCGGGACGACATGCCGTCAAGGGCACACTTCCAGCATGACCCCGGCGCCGCCGCTCGCCGCGCGCCCAACTTGGACGTTTCCATGAAGTGGAATGGGAATTTCGTACAGTAGAACGTAGCTCCGTACATGCGGGGAGGAGGCGGATGTCGCCGGGCGGCCGCCGACACCGGACAAACACCCCCCTGACCGGCCCGTACACCGCGACCGGGACCGTGTGTCCGACCGGACGGCCCGGTAGGCTGCTGCCTTGCCCGCCTGCCCCGAAAGGACCTTGACGTGCCGACGTCCAGCGCCAGCACCACCGACGCCGCCAAGCCCGCCGCCGCGAGCGGTGGCGTCCAGTCCCTCGAGCGTGCCTTCGATCTCCTGGAGCGGATGGCCGACGCCGGTGGCGAGGTCGGGCTGAGCGAGCTCTCCGCCAGCAGCGGACTGCCGCTGCCCACCATCCACCGGCTGATGCGCACGCTCGTGGCCTGCGGTTACGTACGCCAGCAGCCCAACCGCCGGTACGCGCTCGGCCCCCGGCTCATCCGCCTGGGCGAGTCCGCCTCCCGACTGCTCGGCACCTGGGCGCGCCCGTACCTCGCGCGGCTCGTCGAGGAGACCGGCGAGACCGCGAACATGGCGCTGCTCGACGGCGACGAGATCGTGTACGTCGCCCAGGTGCCGTCCAAGCACTCGATGCGCATGTTCACCGAGGTCGGCCGGCGCGTGCTGCCGCACTCCACTGGCGTGGGCAAGGCGCTGCTGGCCTACACCCCGGCGGAGGAGGTGCGCGCGCTGCTCGCCCGTACGGGAATGCCGGCCGCCACCGAGAAGACGATCACCACTCCGGACGGCTTCCTGGACGCGCTCGCGCTGGTCCGGGACGCGGGGTACGCGGTCGACGACAACGAGCAGGAGATAGGAGTCCGCTGCCTCGCGGTGTCGGTCCCCAACTCCCCCACCGCGGCGGCGATCTCGATCTCGGGCCCGGCGGGGCGTGTGACGGAGGCGGCGACGGAGAAGATCGTCCCGATCCTCCAGGAGGTCGCGCAGGAACTCTCGACGGCGCTGGCGAACACGACGGCGACCAACGGCGGAGCGTAGCGCCCGGGGGCGCGCCGCGCCCCAGAGCGCGGTGCCCACCCGGGGCAGCCCCCGATGGCGGTCAGCCGCCCCGCAGGGCGATGCCCACTCTCAACCCCCGCCACCCGGTTGTGGGCAGGCGTTCCGCGGGGCGACGGGGGTCCCCCCGGACGGAGTCTGGGGGAGGGTGGGCACAACCCCACGACGGCGCCGCACCTTTGCGCACCGTACGGACCGGGAGCCTGGGCCCGGCAAGGGCACCTGTTC